>NZ_VHTA01000019.1:0-11018 GCF_030851525.1 Vibrio sp. 2017_1457_13 | reverse complement strand
TAACCTTTCTGTGGTTACCGATTGATTGGCACAACCCTGAATCACTGCTACCAGCGCGAGACCTAAAATCCTTTTCATATTAAAACTCCTAGTAATCAAATAATTATCGTTTAGCTGCATAACGCCCGCTTAAGGGGCTGACAACGCTACTACCAAGTTTCCGCATAACACTAAAACCACAAAAACCAACGCATAATAAAAATGCCACGCGTTGAAAGTCCCTCTTGAAGCGTTTGTTATAACACAGTTTCACACATCATGTTCCGTGAGCAATTGACGACAGTTACGGACTGTTAGAACACGTATTTCGAGGCCCAAACTATAAATAATGCGGTAATGGCCAAAAATTATTTCACGGTAGTTCGTATGAGGCATTTCAGGAACCATGCGGCCCATTTCTGGCATTGAGCCGAGCAATTCCGTTTTGTCGAACACATCATTTACCCACTTTTCTGCAGCTGAGGGGTTATCCAACGCAATAAACTCTGCGGCATCACCAAGTTTTTGTAACGCTAGAGGTGACCAAACTACTTTCATTTGATGACGCGTCCCAGAACTTGTGAACGAGCATCTTCGTTTGATACACCCAAACCTGCAGCCAATTGAGCTTCTGCAGTACGCATTTCTTCAAGTAATTCGATTTTCTCTTGCATTGCTTCATACTCCGCAACGTCAAGAACAACGGCTACACCTTTACCTCGTTGTGTAATAACTAATGGTCGACGAGTTTCATTGATCTGTTTGATAAATGATGCAACGCCAGCACGGAACTCAGACAAAGGCTGAATATCTTGATCAAGGTGAATACGGCTCATAACGAACTCCATTTAGTACAATTTAATGTACAAATAGTAGTTCAATTGAGATTTACGAGCAAGGAATTGATTCTGTGTTATAACGCCGCGTTAAGGGGTGAGCAACGCAACGACCAACTAACCGCATTGCACTAAAAACCAATAAAATCAATGCATAACGAAAATGCCGCGCGTTGCGAATCCCTCTTTAACGCCTTGTTAGCACTTTAACTGTTTCCCACTTAACTACCAACATTTGCATACTTTTACCTGCTAATACAATCAAAATTGCACCTAATAAAACTGGCGTAATTAGAAAACCCCAACTTTGTCCCGATAGCATGATTAACAACGGATTTGCACCTGCAGGGGGATGTGTCGTTTTTGTCATTAACATTGCACTCACCGCTATTCCCGTTGCTAGCGCCAATGTAACTGGTGACACACCAATATACTGCGTAAAAAACACCCCCACAAAAGCTGTAATTAAGTGCCCAAAAATAACATTTTTAGGCTGAGCAAGAGGGCTACTTGGCACCCCAAACACAAGTACCGCTGTAGCACCAAAAGGAGCCATTAATAAGGCAACTTCATTCAATGTTGAATCTAGAAAAGAGAGTAACCCTATGGCTAAAAAAGCCCCGAAACCCGCAAAAATCGACATGATCATACTATTCATAAACACACTCCAAAAAGTAGACCAATCTGTCTACACGAACAGGGTAGACAATTCGGTCTACACGTGTCAATATCTATTTAAAGGAGAAATAAAATGAATCCAAAACGTCAATTACTGATAGATACAGCATTAGACCTTTTTTATAAAAATGGGATAAATTCAATTGGAATCAATGAAGTAATCAGTGTTTCTGGTGTAGCAAAACGCACTCTCTATTCTCATTTTGAAAGTAAAGAAGCCTTAATTATTGCATCTTTACAAAAACGACACGAAATATTTACCTCGTGGTTAGAACACAAGCTCTCAGGTTCTAATTCAAATCAGGATGTCATTCACCGTTTATTTTTATCGCTAGCAAGTTGGTTTGAGCACAAAGAGAATATGTTAGGTGATTTTAGAGGCTGCTTTTTCATTAATACTTCAGCAGAATTTAGCGACATGAACAGCGAAATATTTCAATTCTGTCACTTCCACAAAGAACAAGTACGGGAAATTATTAGTCGCCATCTTATAAGTACCGATAATACATTGCTTGATGCTATCTGTATTATGAAAGAGGGAGCAATAGTTACCGCACATCTCGGTGGAAATGGAAATTTGGTGACATCAAAATGTATTCAAATACTGGAATCGTTTGAGTGCTAACGCCCGCTTAAGGGGCTGACAACGCTACTACTAAGTTTCCGCATAACACCGTAACCACCAAAATCAACGCATAATAAAAATGCCACGCGTTGGAAGTCCCTCTTGAAGCGTTTGTTATGCTTTATTACCTATTGATTACATTGAACTTTTACAATGTTCATTAGTTAAAGCCACTTTAACTCAAAATGATAAACTTGCCTACTTTCAGCAATCATTGATGCCGATAAGATCCCAAACAAGTTGAAGCGAAATAGCCTGCGGAATCAATGAACCAGCAACACCAAAGAAAGAGACCTTTCAGCAACAATCGAACCTTTTGCGTACACAATTTATCAGAGCAGAGTCGGAGAAAAGCGCAAAAGCATCGATAAACTTGCGCTAACCAAACACTGTCAGCAAACTAGATGCCAATGAGATCCCAAACATGCTGAAGCGAAATAGCCAGTGGAATCAATGAACAAGCAACAACAAAGAAAGAGACCTTTCAGCAACAATCGAACCTTTTGCGTACACAATTTATCAAAGCAGTGTTGGCCAAATAAACTCAAGCATCGTTCAACTTTCAATCGCCACCAAAAAAACAATAAACTCATAATATCAATCAATTAGAATAGAAAAACCTCCAAATCAGATTAAGTTTTCCCATTAAAATTTATATATTAATTTTGCTGAGGCTCCATAAAGCATAACGCCCGCTTAAGGGGCTGACAACGCTACTACCAAGTTTCCGCATAACACTGAAACCACCGAAATCAACGCATAATAAAAATGCCGCGCGTTGGAAGTCCCTCTTGAAGCGTTTGTTATGTTTTATTACTCATTGATTATATTGAACTTTTTCGATATTTATTGGTTGCGAACACTTTAACTCAAAATGATAAACTTGCCTACTTTCAGCAAGTATTGTTGCCGATAAGATCCCAAACAAGTTGAAGCGAATTAGCCTGCGGAATCAATGAACCAGCAACACCAAAGAAAGAGACCTTTCAGCAACAATCGAACCTTTTACGCACACAATTTATCAGAGCAAAGCCGGACAAAAGCACACAATCATCGATAAACTTGCGCTCACCAAACACTGTCAGCAAGTAAGATGTTCATGAGATCCCAAACATGCTGAAGCGAAATAGCCGGTGGAATCAATGAGCAAGCAACACCAAAGAAAGAGACCTTTCAGCAACAATCGAACCTTTTACGCACACAATTTATCAGAGCAGAGCCGGAAAAAAGCGCACAATCATCGATAAATTTGCGCTAACCAAACACTGCCAGCAAGCAAGAAACCGATGAGATCCCAAACATGCTGAAGCGAAATAGCCGGTGGAATCAATGAACAAGCAACAACAAAGAAAGAGACCTTTTAGCAACCGTTGAATCTTTTGCGTACACAATTTATCAGAGCAGAGTTGGCCGACAAAACACAAGCATCGTTCAACTTTCAATAGCCACAAAAAAAAGAACAATAAACTCATAATATCAATAAATTAGAATGGGAAAACTTCTAAATCAGACAGAGTTTTCCCATTAAAATTTATATATTGATTTTGCTGAGGCTCAATAAAGCATAACGCCGCGTTAAGGGGTGAGCAACGCAACTACCAACTAACCGCATTGCACTAAAAACTAATAAAATCAACGCATAACGAAAATGCCACGCGTTGCGAATCCCTCTTTAACGCCTTGTTAGGCTTATATTTCATAAAAACTTATAGAGTGCTTCTCACTACTTAAAACGCCTTGATATATAGAACATTCAATCTGGTTCTTTTTCAAGGAGTCATATATGAAAGTTTTTGTTTCATCGACCACTCTGGGGCCAAGATAAATAGCTTTAATTGCTTCTTTCGGAATATCAATCAGATATATTTTATTACCAAATGAGTCTAAAACTGGCCTATTTTCGCTATTTCTTACTGGATGAAGTCCAAGAAAACTTATTATTAATCTAACTTCTTGCTCATAGCGCCACTCTAAAGCCTTTGTTCCTATAATTTGCTTATGCGCATCAAATGAGGCTAATTTTATAAACGGTTTATTCTTCGTATATTCAACGTGTATAGGATCTGTGACTGTGCCAGTTTGATCTTTTTTTTGGAAAAACTCATGTTCTGAATCAAACGCAATTACATAACCACAATAAGAATCAGAATAATGTGACCACATCAAAAGATTGCTGTTTGACTGAGAAAGAGACAATATGCCAAGGTATTTGTCTAGCATATTGGCCATCCCTTGCGTCATTAATAAGTCTTTAATCGCTTTCTTCCAAAGCTCCTTGACAGCAATTATTGCATTTTCATAGTCAGTTTTATGGTCAACCTGTTCAATAGGATTTAGTTCACTCCAAAGTTTGTCTAACTCATTAAGAGAACTTTGCAACTGACGTTCAAAGTCGTCTTTCACATCTAATGAGTGATAAGTCTCATAAAAGTCATTCAACGAGCCAAGTTGTGTAAATCTAATTTTCAGATTACGAATAACATCAAGTCGTTCGACTGGTAAATATTTAAAAAGTATCAATCGTCCTCCTATAAGCCTAACGCCCACTTAAGGGGCTGACAACGCTACTACCAAGTTTCTGCACAACGCCGAAACCACTGAAATCAACGCATAATAAAAATGCCACGCGTTGGAAGTCCCTCTTGAAGTGTTTGTTATAAGGTGGGTAACTACTTAATTAAATTGAGTATTTCTTTAAATTCTGGTACTCGGCAATCTTTAACTAGTTCATAAAGACTCATTTCTAAACTAGTTATATCAACTCCAGAATCTGCTAACTTTCTGATTGCTAGCTCTTTGTTTAATTCATCACGTGACGAAACACAATCGCTTACCAAGTGTATATCGTAACCCAGATTTTTTAGATGGAGTGCCGTTTGATAAACACATATATGAGCTTCGATCCCACATATTAACCAAGAAGTTTTGGCTGACTTTTGGATTTCATCAATAAAACGAGGCTCACTACAAGCGTCAAAACTGAACTTGCCAATAGGCTTTTGATTACTCAATAGCTCATTTATCTCTTCGATAGTTTTACCTAATTTATCAGGATTCTGCTCAAGCCAAACTATTGGTAAACCAAGAAATTGGGCTCCTTTAACTAGTTTTGTACAGTTTGAAACGAGCTCGTTACTATTGGATACTAATCGAGCAAGCTTACCTTGAATATCAACGACAATCAGGCCAGTGTTTTCCTTATTAAGCATACAAACTCCTGTGCTAAACCACCTTATAACGCCGCGTTAAGGGGTGAGCAACGCAACGACCAACTCACCGCATTGCACTAAAAACTAATAAAATCAAAGCATAACGAAAATGCCACGCGTTGCGAATCCCTCTTTAACGCCTTGTTAGGTCGGTGCCACAAGGTAACGCGTTTTCACCATTTGATTGAGCAAGACTTCCGAATGAACCAATTCAAGCGCAACTTGATTATCTAAATCACCAAACAACTTTATACCTGAACCTAAGAGTATTGGCATCGTAGTGATCGTTAGTTCATCAAGCACGTTAGCTCGTAACGCACTTTGGATTAATAAACCACCATCTATGTAAACAGATTCAAGGCCTTGAGAAGAAAGTTTATCCAGCATTACAGCGACACTACCTGAAATCAAGCTAGCTTTATCTGCAAATTCATCAGGAATAGATTGTAGTGAGCTACTGGCAACATACACATGTTTTTTATATGGCCAGAAACCGAAGGAAGCAACTTTTTCAAATGTATTTCTTCCCATAAGAAGAACATCAACCGTTGACATGAATTCTGAAAAACCAAAATCGCTACCGTCTGGGTTAGCAACATTTTCCAGCCAATCTAACTCACCATTTATTCCCGCTATGTATCCATCAAGGCTTTGAGCCATGTAAGCTGAAACTTTCACTTTTACTCCTAAGACCTAACGCCGCATTAAGGTGTGAGCAACGCTACCACAATACTTTAACCATACCACCGTAAACACGAAACCCAACGATGGAATGTAAAAATGCCAAGCGTTGGGAATCACTCTTAAATGCTTTGTTAGCAATATTAGTTTCGATTATCAGTGATACGATCTAGTACTAATGCTATGAACATAATCATGTGGATACTACCTAATATAGACATTGTAATACTAATTATTTTTCCAACAGTATTTATTGGATGGATATCGCCATACCCAACTGACGTTAAAGATATTATTCCAAAATATATCGCATCAAAAGCATTCTTAACATTACCGTCATTGAACGCATCATTCACCTCAACAATTAAAGGCATAAACATGATGGAAAGAAAAAACATTACAAAAACAAAAAAACATGGTATTTGCCAAAAGTGCTTAGACTGTACCTCAAGGTTCCTGTACAAAAAGTTTAACAGATACACATAAAGCGAAGAAATAGACAAACAAATGACTAAAGTAGAGAATTTTTCATGATCACTCAAATAATACATAGAGACTAAATATACAGGTAGTAATGTTAGGCTGATGAGAAAGAGACGTTTAATATTGGCCCAGAATGTCGCTGTTGATCCACGTATTTTTAGGCCTAGCCAGTATAAAGTGCCGACAGCTTTAGTTTTGAGGCTTTCAATGGTCATTGTTTATGATTTCCTACTTATCCATTTCCAAGTAACTGTATTATAAGGGGAAATAGCCATTTTAACACCATCTATTGCTAACGCCCGCTTAAGGGGCTGACAACGCTACTACCAAGTTTCCGCATAACACCGTAACCACAAAAATCAACGCATAATAAAAATGCCACGCGTTGGAAGTCCCTCTTGAAGCGTTTGTTATGTGCAATTATTTGTTAATTCATGATCTATTAACCAACGCTTCCTTTCGATCCCACCACCGTATCCAAGTAGTTTTCCATCTTTGCCAATCACACGGTGACAAGGTATAAGAATAGAAACTCGATTAAAACCATTAGCAGAAGCAACAGCTCTAATAGCGTTAGGGTTTTGTATTTTCCTAGCTTGTTGTTGATAAGTTGACGTTTTACCATACGGAATATCCGTCAAATTTCTCCACACTAAAGATTGAAAATCTGTCCCTAGAAATTGAACTTTTACATCAAATTTCTTACGTTCACCATTAAAATATTCGGCTATTTCTATTTTTGCTTTCTTAATATGATAATTTTCACCTGCAATTATTTTTGCGTTTAGTGTTTTCTGTAAATCTTTAAACTCCGTTTCTAACATTCTCCTATCAACGAACTCCAACAAACAAATACCATCATCTGTCGCACAAATAAACATTGGACCCAGCGGAGTCGTAAGTCGACTAATTAATATAACATTATCACCAATACTATTTATTGGGGATTTACCAACTAATCTCTTATAGGTATAACCAAAACCACTCAATGAGTCGTACCCCATATCGAAAGCTGTATCTGTTGATTTTTTACCGGACTTTAATTCTTGAAATGCATTATTGATTCGGTACATTCTTTGATAGGCTTGAAACGTCATTCCATAATTTTTTTTAAACCACCGTCGCACCAATTCAGGGCTAATCATATTTTGTCGAAGTTGGAAATCTGAAATTTTTTCTTTTGGATTATCCCTAACCATTTTCATAGCCTGCTCTACTTGTTCAGGCGCCTCATTAGCATTTTCAGTCGGTTTACAAACCTTACATGGTCTAAAGCCTGCGTCAAGAGCACCCTTAAACGTAGTATAAAACTCTACATTTTCAAACTTTGGCTTTCTTGCCCTACAAGTCGCAATACAAAAAACGGACGTAGTTTTAACTCCAACATAAAATACCCCTATAAACCTGGAGTCTCTCTCTAAGAGTGCCTGATAATAGGTATTTATTCTTTTTATATCGGTAATCAGCATATTTAAAATATCACTTTAAAAGATTGTTCACTTACAACACCCCTCAAAACCTTCTCAAATTCATTGTACATGTAATCAAAGAGAAAATTTCCCATACTTATGCGATTTACACCTATTTTTTTTAGTACTTCGAATTCAAGAAGATTCGGCATACACATTACGTTAATTGGTAAACTAGTGCTTTTAATGATCCTTTTTATATCGTCTTCTTTTTCAATACAAGGTATAAAAATGCAATCAGCACCTGCTTCCTCAAAGTATTTTATACGGATTTCAGTTTCATCCACTGCATTTTCATAGCCTAATAAAAAAGCGTCTGTTCGTACATTGAGGAAAATGTCCCTATTTTCACTTTCCAATTTTCTTTTAATATCATAGATTAATTTTGAAAAACACTCAGTATTAAGCAACGTGCGTTCTTCATTAACTATGCTATCTTCTATATTTATCCCAACAACCCCAAGATCTGCCAACTTGATTATATTTCCTATAATTTTAGATGTATCTCTACTATATCCTGACTCTAAGTCGACAGTTAAAGGAAGTTTAGTATTTTCTACTATTCTCTTAACGAAATAACTGAGTTCGGAAAAACTCATTTTTTCTCCGTCATCGTAGCCCAGCAGGTTAGCTATTGCCGCACTTGATGTCCCTATGGCTTTGAAATCTAATTTTTCGGCTACTTTCGCACTTGCGACATCCCAAACATTGCATATCAATAAAGGCGAGTCTTGGAAATGTAAACTCTTAAAGTTCATGATTTATCTCCTGTTTTGTTGAGAGCACATGATATTAGACGTTAGTATTGAGCCACAACCGAAAACTGGACAAGTATTTTTCACCGATTGCACATAACGCCCGGCTAAGGGGTTGACAACGCACCGCCGAACTTAAAAAACACACTGTAAACACTGAACTTCAATTTTGCACTAAAGTCGCCACGCGTTGGCAATCCCTCTTGAGCCGTTTGTTAGTTGCCCTTGCTCTATTCTAGTGCTAACATTTGTACACACGCAAACTTAGGGAGCTACTCATGGACACTAGAATTCAATTTCGTGTTGATGACGAAATTAAACGTTTAGCCCAACAAATGGCTGAGAGCCAAGGTCGCACACTCAGCGATGCTTGCCGTGAACTTACTGAACAAATGGCTGAGCAACAAAGAAAAACATTATCTCATGACGCTTGGTTAACTGAACAAATAAACCTAGCATTTGAGAAGTTTGACTCAGGAAAATCTTCATTTGTTGAACATAATTCAGCTAAAGCACGAATGGCTGAACGAAAGGCCAAAATTCGTAATCGAGGCCAGCAATGATTTTATGGGAAGAGGAATCGCTAAATGATCGTGAGAAGATCTTTGAGTTTCTTTATGACTTTAACCCTAATGCGGCTGAAAAAACTGATGACATTATTGAGGCTAAAGTAGAAAACTTACTCGAACAACCATTGATGGGTGTTCAACGGGATGGAATTCGAGGACGATTACTCATTATTCCCGAAATCTCAATGATCGTTTCGTACTGGGTAGAAGGTTCAATTATTCGCATAATGCGAGTTCTACACCAGAAGCAGAAATTCCCTACCGATTGATTGTAGTCGGTGGGCAACTAACGCCGCGTTAAGGGGTGAGCAACGCAACGACCAACTCACCGCATTACACTAAAAACTAATAAAATCAATGTATAACGAAAATTCTAAGCGTTGTGAATCCCTCTTAAACGCTTTGTTATACCACTGTCTCAACGTTTTTCCCTGAATGCCATCTCACAAATAGCCTTTTTACAAACATCTGGTATTCCACAATATCGTCTTCACATAATGGAATAGGTCGAAACTGTTCCGGGGGAGCATGAGAAATTGCATTCCTTAGGTTTGCCCAAAGTAACAACTCCTCGATCTCATGCTGCTCGATTTGATAGCCACTGTTAACTAAAGCTTCTAGTTTTGACTTAAGCCCGAACAGCTTCTTGGTATTTTTATCTACAAGCTGATAAGTGATAACTGCTTCAATTAATCCCTGAAGCCTCCAGAGAGCAAACTGCCAAAGATACTGATTATCGGTATAACGATAGTAAGCAACGTCATCAAGGATATCATCCGCAATTTCAGAGCTTTCGCTACGAACCATTGCTGCTTCAGATTCATACTGATGATTTCGCGCTTCTATCATTTCGCGCACAATTGATACTGCATGATCGAAGTCGGATTCAGTTACACCATAAACCCAGTAATCATTCTCTGTCAGATTTTTTAATTGCTCGCGCATTTTATCTCCGAAGTGGTATAACGCCGCGTTAAGGGGTGAGCAACGCGACTACTAACCTTCCGCATTACACTAAAAATCAATAAAATCAATAAAATCAATGCATAACGAAAATGCTACGCGTTGCGAATCCCTCTTGAACGCCTTGTTATGTTTATTTTTCGTACAACTCTAAGGGTAAACCATCCGGATCTTTAAAAAAGGTGAATCGTTTACCTGTAAATTCATCAACTCGAATTGGCTCAACATCAATTCCGTATGATTGTAACTCGTTAGCTGTCGATTCTACTGAGTTAACAACAAACGCCAAATGCCTTAAACCTTGAGCTTCTGGATTACTTAATCTAGGCGGTGGCTCTGGAAAAGAAAACAGCTCAATTTGTCCACCATTTGGTAACGCTAAATCTAATTTATATGAATCTCGGCTTTCTCGATAATTTTCGGCAAGGATCTTAAGGCCTAATATTTCCGTGTAAAATGACTTAGATCGTTGATAATCTGAGCAAATAATCGCTACATGATGAATACTTTCTAAATTCACAACATTCTCCGATTTGAACTTTAGCCGAGTAAACATAACGCCCGGTTAAGGGGTGAGCAACGCAACGACTAACTCACCGCACAACACCGTAAACCACAAAAGTCAACGCATTACAAAAATGCTGCGCGTTGCGAATCCCTCTTGAACCGTTTGTATGGATAATAACTAACGAATCAGGGTAAAGTGAGACCCAGACTTTAGCTGCAACTAAAGTTCTCTATCTGATAGTTCGATTGAACTGTGGCTCCTCT
>NZ_VHTA01000018.1:0-12895 GCF_030851525.1 Vibrio sp. 2017_1457_13 | reverse complement strand
TGAAGTGCTCTTTGATGGTATTAATATTCATGGCAACACCTTAAAAAAGGAGCATAAGATCACAGCCCGCACGTCAGGTCAAACTTAACCTCGCATTGCGCAAAAAACGTTCATGATCTTGCCCTGGGTGAGCACTGCCATGATGGTTTTGGAGAGAACATCCAAAGCTTTGTAGTGCCCTGCGATCAAAATAATCAAACAAGTTACTAAAATGAAGCCGCTAAGTACGCTGGTCGCTATTTCAAATGGGATGAAGTAACCCAGTAAACTGGCACTGAATAACAGTAACGCAGCCGTATTAACTATTGCGGAGAAAATACTTAATAGAGTGAATCCCCACAGGTAGGTTTTTCCTAGCTTAGCGTAACCTTCAACGAGGCTTTCTCCGGTTCCCATGGTGTATTGAACACCAGCTTTAAAGAAAGGGTATTTGAATAAATTCACCAGTAAAATCAATGCCGCTAATTGCCAGCCATAAATTGCACCAGCTTGAGTGGAAGCGACAAGATGGGAGCCTCCTACTGCCGCTGCGGCCATCATGATCCCCGGACCAAGTGAGCGAACTAATTGTTTTAACCTGAGTTTTTCGGTGTTTGAATAAGGGACACTGTTTTCCATTCTCGATCCTTTTTCTACCTTTGACTTGCGTTTGCGGTCACTTGGTTTTAGGCCATGATTCAGCAATCTTCAGTGCCAGAGGTATGATTGATAGTTGTGTTTGATTTATTGTTATGGTCACTATCCCCTTCCTACTTGAAGCTACAGCGGTGTTGGCTACGTTGGTTCACACCGATCGCATCGTCTGCCTATGCTCATGGGGATGAACTCACTTGCCGCCTACCTACAACTCCAAGTTATTTGGGTATATGAATTATTGATCTTATGTCAATATATCGTATCAATATCATAGGTTAATATTCTGTCAACTTTTAGTTACGTTTTCGGTGGAGTTACTAAGCTCAAGCGATGCATAAAGTGCTGATCATCCCTCTTACTATCAATCTGCAACTTGACCCTATTTAAGTATATAATGCGGCGTTTTTTCCTGATGAGACAATAATAATGGCGATGATTGAATACCATCCCCCCACCGATCCGTGGATAGATGTGGTGTATGAAGATGAGTATATTTTGGCGGTCAATAAACCGTCAGGATTACTCTCTGTGCCCGGCAAACATATTGAGCATTATGACAGTATGTGGAGTCGTTTGGTGGCTGAGCATTCTGAAATCCAAGTCGTGCATCGTTTAGATATGTCGACGTCAGGTTTAATGCTGTTTGCTAAGAATAAATACATGGAAGCGGCGCTGAAAAAGCAGTTTCAGTATCGATTAACCCATAAAGTCTACTATGCGCGAGTATGGGGCAAACTTGAGCAGCAGCAAGGTGAAGTTGATTTACCATTAATTTGCGATTGGCCGAATCGTCCGCGACAAAAAGTCTGTTTTGAGCATGGTAAAGCATCGAAAACCTTGTATCAGGTGGTTAAGCAAGAGGAGCAGACAACGATTGTTCGTTTGTTTCCTGTCACGGGGCGTTCTCATCAGTTACGGGTACATATGTTAGCGATTGGGCATCCGATAGTCGGTGACGAGTTTTATGCTTCTCCTGACGCATTAGCTTTTTCTGATCGATTAGCCCTGCACGCTGCAGAACTCAGTTTTTATCATCCACGCAGTCATTGGCTGCGAACCATTTTTGTACCGTGTGATTTCTATCCCGAAGCTGAGGCGGTGATCTTGGATCATTTTGATCCAGAAAGAAAACTACCGGATTATAAAACTCTACCTCGTCCTTAATGTGATTGAACGAGACGAAGTGAAGTAATCAATGTGCGATTAAAGTGATTTGAGGGAGTGGTTTATGTCATTACTTAACATGGTGTTTTTGGATCGAGCGACGATCCCTCGTCATATTGATCTTCCCGATCTGAGCGTTGCTCACCAGTGGCGAGAGTATGATTTTACGACGCCTGATCAGGTACTTGAGCGTATCGGTGACGCTGATATCGTGATCACTAATAAAGTGGTACTCACTCGCGAGATACTGGCTCAACTGCCGAAACTCAAGTTGGTCGCGATTTCTGCAACGGGCACGAATAATGTTGATTTACCGGCGTGTCGTGAGCTAAATATAGCGGTGTGTAATGTGCAGGGGTACGCGACTCAATCGGTCCCTGAACATGTTATTGCGATGATGTTTGCTTTAAGGCGCAATCTCTTTGGGTATCATCAAGATATTGCTGCCGGAGAGTGGCAACGCAATAAGCAGTTCTGTTTCTTTACTCATCCGATTGGTGATATTGCCGGTAGTGTGATGGGTATTATTGGTGGTGGATCGCTCGGTAAAGCAACGGCAGCCCTAGCTCAAGCATTAGGGATGCAAGTGATGTTTGCAGAACACAAAGGTGCTGAGTCTTGCCGTGAAGGGTATGTTCGTTTTGAGCAGGTATTAACGACGGCTGATGTATTAACACTGCATTGTCCTTTAACGGCAGCGACCACCCATTTAATCAGTCAGCCAGAGTTGGCGTTAATGAAACCGAATGCGCTGGTTATTAATACCGGTCGAGGGGGATTAATTGATGAAGTGGCTCTGGTGGATGCGTTAAAGCAACGTCGTATTGCTGGAGCTGGGGTGGATGTGTTTACTCAAGAGCCCGCTGACATGGGGAATCCACTGATTGCCAATATGGACTTACCGAATTTATTACTCACTCCACATGTTGCTTGGGGAAGTGATAGTGCCATTCAACGTCTGGTGACGATACTAATCGCTAATATCGAGGCATTTATTGCTGGAAAGTCGCAAAATAGGTTGGTTTAGTTACAGGTATAAAGAGAAAGGCAGCGTTATTGCTGCCTTTCTTGTTAAGTAAAGATGATATTTATAAAGCGCTGATAGTGGCTTTTTGTTCGATTAACTTCACTAGGGTTTCTTGATAGCTATTGAGTTTGTCACGCTCGACAGCAACCACTGCTTCTGGGGCTTTAGCGACAAACCCTTGATTGCTCAGTTTGCCTTCGATGCGTTTGATCTCGCCTTCGGTTTTGGCGATTTCTTTCGCTAGACGCTCAAGTTCAGCTTGTTTATCAATCAATCCTGCCATCGGGATCATCAATTCCGATTTGCCGACCAGTGCGGTAGCACAAGCTGGCGTTACTTCATTGCTTTCAATCACTCGTACGGACTCAAGTTTGGCGAGAGAAATCAGCACAGGTTTATTGGCTTCAACGCGTGCGGCATCTTCTTCGCTAGCAACTTTTAACATTACCGATAAAGGTTTGCCCGGATTAATGTCATATTCAGCACGTAGGTTACGAATGCTGGTAATAAAGGCTTTTACCCATTCAATATCATCCAGTGCCTGTTGATTAAAGTTCTCTGGATTATATTGAGGTAGTGCTTGGAGCATGATGGTCTCGCCCTCAACCCCGTCAACCAGAGGCTTGATGCTTTGCCAGATGGTTTCGGTAATATAAGGGATCACCGGGTGAGCCAAACGCAGTGTTTTTTCGAGAACGGTAATAAGGGTGCGACGCGTACCGCGTTGCTGAGCTTCAGACCCTTTCCAAAGAATGGGTTTGGTTAGCTCTAGATACCAGTCACAGAATTGGTTCCAGATAAACTCGTATAAGGTATTTGCAGCCATATCTAATCGGAAGTTATTGATATGGTTATTAAACTCTTTGGCTGCTAGCTCAAGCTGGGATTCAATCCACTTGTCGGCCAGTGAGTACTCGATCTCACCAGCAGTAAAGCCACAGTCTTGCGCTTCGGTATTCATTAACACGTAACGGCTGGCATTCCACAACTTATTACAGAAGTTACGGTAGCCCTCTAAGCGTTTCATATCCCAGTTAATATCACGACCGGTTGAAGCCATGGCTGCTAGCGTGAAGCGCAGTGCGTCGGTTCCATAAGGTTCGATACCGTTTTCAAACGTTTTACGCGTGTTTTTCTCGATTTTAGCGGCAAGTTGAGGCTGCATCATGTTGCCACAACGTTTCTCAACTAATGACTCTAGATCAATACCATCGATCATATCGATAGGATCGAGGACATTACCTTTCGATTTTGACATTTTATCGCCATTTTCATCACGGATAAGGCCGGTGACATAAACGGTTTTAAATGGGACTTGAGGTTTGCCATGTTCATCTTTACAGAAATGCATGGTCATCATGATCATCCGTGCTACCCAGAAGAAAATAATGTCAAAGCCTGTCACCAATACATCTGATGGATGGAAGGTTTTTAGTGCATCGGTATTTTCTGGCCAGCCTTGTGTACCAAACGTCCAGAGAGCAGAGGAGAACCACGTATCTAACACATCGTTATCTTGCTTAAGCACTACGACTGGTGCAAGGTTATGTTTAGCACGGACTTCTTGTTCATCACGACCGACATAAACGTTGCCATCATTATCATACCAAGCCGGAATACGATGTCCCCACCATAGCTGACGAGAAATACACCAATCTTGTACGTCGCGCATCCAAGAGAAGTACATGTTTTCGTACTGCTTAGGCACAAACTGGATGTCACCGTTTTCGACGGCTTCGACGGCTGTTTTTGCTAACGGAGCTGTGCGCACATACCATTGATCGGTCAGCATCGGTTCAATTACGACACCACCACGATCACCGTACGGTACGGTCAGATCATGATCTTTGATTTCATCCAGTAAGCCCAGTTCGGTAAATTCAGCAACGATTGCTTTGCGTGCGGCAAAACGCTCCATACCGTGGTATTTTTCTGGAAGCTCACTGCTGTACACATCACTTGCTTCACCATTACTATTAAACACTTCGGCAGCATCACGAATGTTGGCATCAAAGGTGAGAATGTTGATCATCGGTAATTGATGGCGTTTACCCACTTCATAGTCATTGAAGTCATGAGCTGGAGTGATTTTTACACAACCCGTGCCTTTTTCCATATCGGCGTGCTCATCGGCAACGATAGGAATGCGGCGATTGACGATCGGGAGTAGGATTTCTTTACCGATCAATGCTTGGTAACGAGGATCTTCAGGGTTAACCGCGACACCAGTATCACCGAGCATGGTTTCAGGACGAGTGGTGGCGACGACAATATAATCTTTACCGTCCGCAGTTTTAATGCCATCGGCTAACGGATAGCGGAAATGCCACATGTGGCCTTTGATATCTTTATTTTCAACTTCAAGATCGGAAATCGCGGTGTGCAGTTTTGGATCCCAGTTAACAAGACGTTTGCCACGATAGATCAAATCATCTTCATACAAACGAACAAACACTTCTTGCACGGCATTTGATAGACCGTCGTCCATGGTAAAGCGTTCACGCTCCCAATCGACGGAAGCCCCTAGACGACGTAGCTGTTGAGTAATCGTACCGCCAGATTCAGCCTTCCACTCCCAAATCTTGTCGATAAACGCTTCACGACCATAATCATGCTTCGTTTTGCCTTCTTCTGCAGCAATTTTGCGTTCAACGACCATTTGGGTAGCGATACCGGCGTGATCCGTTCCAACTTGCCATAAGGTATTTTTACCCTTCATGCGCTCGCAACGGATCAAAGTATCCATGATGGTATCTTGGAAGGCGTGACCCATATGAAGGCTACCAGTGACGTTCGGTGGCGGGATCATAATGCTGTACGCTGGCTTTGAAGTGTCACCGTGTGGCTTAAAGTAGCCGTTCTCTTCCCAAGTCTGATAGAGAGCTTGTTCGATTGCTGTTGGGTTATATGTCTTTTCCATAGTGCTCTTAAATGGATACTGTGAATGGTTAATCTTAGTCAAACTTCATAAGTGAAGGATCTTGGTCAAGATCGCCTTAACTATAAGGTTTGACCTACGGATGCTGTAGCTCGACAGTTTGTAACTGATAGCCTGCTTGACGATAGATTTTATATCGTTCACGTGCCAGCTGCTTGGTTTTTTCTTCGCAGGGGACGAAGTCTACCACCTCTCTAAAGGCGTTCGCAAAGGTTGTATGATTATCGGCCAGATTTATTACCAATTGGCGGTTGTAGTTTGGCTTCACTCCGTGATAGCCAATTTCAATCGGAGTGCCATATTTGGGACCTTCACCGATCAGGTTATGAGCGATAAACTGGGTGGGCTCAACTTGCCAAAAGCGTTCCGCTAACTGTTCTGCGTGAAGCTGGTCTTGGCAATGTACGTACACCTTGGCACCTTGCCGAGCAAAATGGTGCGCTAGGTAAACAATATAGTGCTCAAATCCTGTAATGGTCGCTTGAGGGCTATCATTAGCAATTAAATAAAAGGTTGCGGTTGCCATTGGTTACCTCACATTGATTGCAATAAAAAAGGGCCGTTTGGCCCTTTTTTGAGGTTTATTCCTCGCTATCGTGGCCACTACGATTGAGGAGAAATTGCACTAACATCGAGACTGGACGTCCAGTCGAACCTTTGGCTGCACCCGATTTCCAAGCTGTACCAGCCACATCAATATGTGCCCAGTTATATTTCTTGGTAAACTTCGATAAGAAACATCCTGCGGTGATGGCACCACCTGGACGACCGCCGATATTAGCCATATCAGCAAACGGGCTCTTTAATTGTTCATGATATTCATCTGCTAGCGGTAAACGCCAAGCACGATCACTCGATTGCTCAGAGGCGTTGATCAACTCATGAGCCAGAGGGTTATGGTTCGACATAACGGCACTGATGTGATGACCAAGAGCAATGACGCAAGCTCCCGTTAAGGTTGCGACATCAATGACGCAATCGGGTTCAAAACGCTCAACATAAGTTAGCGCATCACACAGTACTAATCGCCCTTCAGCATCGGTATTCAATACTTCAACGGTTTGGCCTGACATGGTAGTCAGGATATCGCCTGGGCGATAGGCATTACTGCCAGGCATATTTTCACAACCAGCCAAAATACCCACCACATTAATGGGTAGATTCAGCTTTGCCAGTGCCTTCATGGCACCAAACACTGAAGCTGCGCCACACATGTCGTATTTCATCTCATCCATGGCTTCGCCTGGTTTGAGTGAGATACCGCCTGAATCAAAGGTTAAGCCTTTACCAACCAGCACAATCGGTTTTGCTGTTGGGTCTGCGTGTCCTTTATATTCGATCACCGACATCATGGATTCATTTTTCGAACCTCGGCCTACCGCTAAATAAGACGTCATACCGAGTTTTTCCATCTCTTCTTCACCAATGATTTTGGTGGTGATGGTCGGATAATCGTCCGCTAAACGACGGGCTTGAGAAGCCAAATAGGCTGGGTTGGCGATATTCGGTGGCATATTACCAAGATCTTTACTGGCTTTCACACCAGAAGCAATGGCTAAACCATGGTTGATGGCTCGTTCACCTAAGCTTAATTCTCGGCGAGTTGGAACATTAAATACCAGCTTACGCAGTGGGCGACGAGTTTCTGGCTTAACACTTTTAAATTGATCAAAGGTATACAAACCATCTTTGGTTGCTTCTACGGCTTGACGAACTTTCCAGTAGGTGTCGCGGCCTTTAACGTGTAACTCAGTTAAGAAGCATACTGCTTCCATTGAGCCAGTTTCGTTAAGAGTGCTAATGGTTTTTTGGATGATCTCTTTATATTGACGTTCACCCAGTTCACGCTCTTTACCACAACCTACCAGTAATACTCGTTCAGACAAGACTCCCGGAACTTGATGCAACAGCAACATCTGGCCCGGTTTTCCTTCTAGATCACCGCGACGCAATAGTGAACTGATGTAGCCATCACTGATTTTATCAAGCTGTTCTGCTACTGGAGAAAGTCGGCGTGGTTCAAAAACCCCCACCACAATGCATGCACTGCGTTGTTTTTCTGGGCTACCACTTTTAACACTGAACTCCATGCGTACTCCTACATCCTAAAGACAAATAGAACTAAATGTTAGATAATGCATTCTTACTTGATGAATCCGTTAATGGATCAACCTATAGTTTAGGTGTTCTAACAGATAGCGAAATTTTAAAAAAATAAAAGGTTCAACGGGAAATTATAGTGATTCAATCAAAAAAACAAGTTTTGCATAGGTTATTTCAGCGTGATTATTGTTAGATATTTGATCAGAGAGACATTAAAGAGCCAGTTTGCGATCTTTTTCGTGCTGTTTTTAGTGTTTTTGAGCCAAAAATTCATTCGTGTTCTCGCTGATGCTTCGGATGGTGAAATTCCTGCGCGAATGATCCTATCAATCGTCGCGTTAAATATGCCAGCGATGGGATTGCTCATGCTGCCGCTGAGCTTATACATCGGTATTCTGCTGACCTTTGGTCGCTTGTACGCAGAAAGCGAAATCACCGTAATGAACGCAACGGGTATCGGAAATAAGTTTCTGATCCGCGCCGCGCTTTACTTAGCGATCATTACCTCAAGTGCCGCGGCTTTTAATGCTTTTTGGTTATCGCCATGGAGCCAAGATAAAGAAGCTCAACTCATTGAACAGTTAGCGGCGGAAAGTAGCGTTGATTTATTACAAAAAGGTCAATTTCAGCGCTCGCCAGATGGTTCATCAGTGGTTTTTATTGATAACATCGAAAATAGAAAGTTACAGAATGTTTTTGTCGCACAGCTTGCCCCCCGTCAATCGATTTTACCTAGCGTGATGTTTTCTGATTCTGGCGAAGTCAAAGAATTGAGTGATGGCCGGCAGATGATCACTATGCATAATGGCGTTCGTTATGAAGGGGTTCCGACGCGATTAGACTATATGATCACGCGTTTTGATCAATACGAAGGTCTCATTGGTCAACGCTCGGTCAAGGCTAAAGGACGTGATTGGCAAGAGACGCCGACTTTAGCTTTGATTCGGAATCCGGATCCGCGTGCGCAAGCAGAGCTGCAATGGCGTATTTCATTGGTATTGTGTATTCCACTATTAACAATGTTGGTGGTGCCACTGTCGGCAGTCAATCCGAGACAGGGACGATTCGCCAAAATGGGCCCTGCCATTTTGATTTATTTAACCTATTTCTTAACCATCAGTGCCATGAAATCGGCTTTAGAAGATGGAACGATTCCGATTGAAATCGGTATGTGGCCCATCAACGCCGCCTTGTTATTTGCAGCGATTATTGCAAATACCTTGGATAGCGTATGGGTAAGAAAGATAAAAGACAAATTCAGACCAAAGCGCAAGGTGGCCTAATTCGTGTTTAAAATTTTAGATTGGTATATCGGGCGAACCATTATTGCAACCACAACTCTTGTACTGGTGACCTTCGTGGGCTTGTCCGGCATTATTAAATATGTTGAACAGTTAAGAAAAGTTGGCGATGGCAGCTATGATCTTTTGCAAGCCTTGTTTTTTGTGCTGTTAAGTGTGCCGCGTGATGTGGAAATGTTTTTTCCTATGGCAGCGCTACTGGGTGCGCTCATCGGTTTAGGAGCCTTAGCCGCCAGTTCAGAATTAGTGGTGATGCAAGCCTCTGGCTTTTCTAAATTAGATATCGGTTTATCGGTGCTCAAAACCGCGATTCCCTTAATGATTATTGTTACGTTACTGGGTGAATGGGGCGCTCCTCAAGCTCAAAAAATGGCGCGTGATATGCGCGCCTTCGCAACCTCTGGTGGTAATATCCTTTCCGTAAGGACAGGTGTATGGGCCAGAGACGCCAATGATTTTATCTTTGTTGCGAAGATTGATAATGAACGCCTCTATGGTCTGAATATGTGGCGTTTTGATGAGCAGAAACAGCTTCGTCATGTGGTATTTGCTGAACAGGTGGATTATTTAGGTGATAATCATTGGTTAATGAAACAAGTACAGATAACTGATTTACAAGATAATGTGGTTCTGACCAAACAATATTTAGATGTCTACCAATGGCGTACGGCCTTAGCACCCGATAAATTAGCGGTTGTGACGGTTAAACCTGAAGAGCTCGCCTTAAGTGGTCTGTATGATTATGTTCATTACTTGAAAGCCTCTGAGCAAGACGCCTCTCGTTATGAATTAGCCTTGTGGCGTAAATTGACTCAACCATTCTCGATTGGTGTGATGATGTTGATGGCATTGTCATTTATTTTTGGTCCACTGCGCAGCGTAACCATGGGAGCGAGAATTCTTTCTGGGGTGATTGCGGGTTTCACTTTTTACATTTCCAGTGAGTTTTTTGGTCCATTAAGCTTAGTTTACGGTTTCCCCCCAGCTTTTGGTGCTATTGCCCCTAGCTTGGTCTTTCTCACGATTGCCGTTATGTTATTACGTCGTAAGTTGTAGAATGAAACAAAGAAGGGGAGATAATTTATCTCCCCCTTATTCTTTTCGAGCAAGATACCTTTCTTTTTACAGCTCAACGCCGCTTGGTTATACGTTTCAACGAGATTGATTGACTACAACCACTTCTGTCTTCGCCCATATATCTTGAAAACTGCGTTTTTGTGGATCAATCAGCACCGTTAGATTCCCTAATCCTAGCCCTGCAGTTGCAAGCCGAATAAGAGCTTGTGTGGTCGTAATTAAGCTACCGTCTTGATTACGGACCAAGATCTTTGATGCTTTCATGCCTAAGGTTTGCCCATGCTTGGTCCAACAATAAACAAAAAAGTAAATCCAAATGGTAGCCAAATACAAGGTATAGGCTGGACTGAAAGTGGGATGACGAGTTAAAAATTGGCTGACATTTTGATAAGGGCCATAACTTAGGACACCAATGGCGACTAAGGTTTCTAAAATAACCATTATCATACCGCCCGCGACGATCAATAAAGAAACAACAATCAATGAATCATAGAGTAGAGCGGTCAATCGGCGGAAAAATCCGGCTGACAGTAAGGTTGAAGTTTTATTCATAGTCGTCTGTGTAAAGTGCGATAAATGACCATCAGCATATCGGTAGTTTGTCGCTCTGGAAAGAGAGTTAGAAAAACAAGAGGCGTTGTGGCGAAATATTCAGCAAACGATTTGTTTTTCAATATTTTGTTATTGCGCTAGCGTCGTTCTTACGTATAATGCCGAACATCAGATGGCAATAGCCAAGATGCCGATGTGGTGAAATTGGTAGACACGACGGATTCAAAATCCGTTTCCTTCGGGAGTGGCGGTTCAAGTCCGCCCATCGGTACCATTATTTATACAACAAAGCCTCGACGAAAGTCGGGGCTTTGTTGTTTCTGAACAAGTCACATCGATATTTTCAATTTCATGCCGCTAATATGTTAACCGCAAGCACAGTTAGCGACCTCTGAGGGTGATCTTGCCCTGCGTATCTCCTACACTAGAAAAAATTCTATTTTGTTGGTCCTGATCGTGGCAAGTACAAGCATAAAAATCACCGTCGATAGATTGCAGCCAGGTTTACATATTCGCTTACCAGTTAAATGGAATGAGCATCCTTTCTTATTTAATAGTTTTAAAATTCAGTCCATTGAACAAATTCAGTTGATCAAGCACTTGGGCATACAGCACGTCTTTTTAAATCCCGCACAAAGTGATACTTCGCCTTTACCTCTCGATAGTGAGTCTCAAACAGTAGCAGAACCGACGGATCTTGATGAACAGGCGGATAAGCTCTGGCAGGAGAAAGAACAGCGGATAGAGAAACTCAATCGTTATCGTCGCCAAGTATTAGAGTGTGAAAAAGAGTTCGAACGTTCTTTGGCGCGTATGCGAGCAATTATGAATAAAATTCGTAGTCGCCCGGCTGATGCTATTGATGAAGCCAGTGCCTTAGTTGAAGAGATCGTCGACAAGTTATTGAGTGATGAGAATGTTACTTTGCACTTAATGAATAGTAAAAGTGAATTTGAAGATATCTATTTCCATTCACTGAATGTTTCGGTGATCTCAATGATGATCGCTAAAGCTAAAGGGCTCACAGAGCAACAAATCAAACAAATTGCTTTTGCAGCACTATTTCATGACATTGGTAAAATAAGAGTACCGAGTGCGATTGTACGTAAAACCACTCCGCTCACTGAACCAGAGAAAAATTATCTTAAGCTACACACAAAATATGGCTTAGAAATGGTGAGTAGTTTTGAAGCTTTTCCAGAAAGCGCAAAAATTGTTATTGAGCAGCACCATGAGTTAAGCGATGGTTCTGGATACCCTAAAGGTCTTAAAGAAGCCGATATTGATGAATTAGCTCAAGTCATTTCGGTTGCGAATGCATTTGATAATCTGTGTCATCCAGCGATTGCCAGCGAGCAAAAAATTCCTTATATCGCACTTTCTTATCTATATAAAAATGCCAAGCATCTTTATAACCAGGAAAACTTAAGTATTTTAGTGAAATTTATGGGGGTATATCCACCAGGTACAGTAGTGCAATTGTCGAATCATGCTATTGGCTTGGTGATATCCGTCAATGCTAAGCAGCTATTATCGCCGAATGTATTGATTTATGATCCTTCGGTTCCTAGAACACAAGCGCCGATTATCGATCTCGCCGATAAGGAAATAAAAATCCTGAGTGCAATTTTGCCACATAAGCTTCCTGATAACATTCGTGATTACTTAAACCCAAGAGCTCGTATTTCCTATTTCTTTGACAGTGATGATTAGTTATCCACAGGAAGGTGTGGGTAATATGTTGGCTATATGATGATAAGTGGTAGGTAAATAATGGCTTGCTGGTTATTTGCGCAAACAGTGTTTTTTTCGGGAAAATTTAAAATTTACGCTTGCCAAGTTTATCGAACTCCCTATAATGCGCCCTCACTGACACGGCAGACGCCGCAAGGCTTCAGGTAGTGTTGGTTGAGGGAAAGCTTCTAAAAAAGAAAATTTGAAAAAGTGTTTGACTCTTCAAATTAACTCGCTAGAATTCACCTCCGCTTCGAAGCTCAACGAGAGATTCGCAAGCCAGCTCTTTAACAATTTAAACCAATCAATCTGTGTGGGCACTCGTTGATGATAATCAAAATGCTTAGCAATAAGCACTTCGGT
>NZ_VHTA01000017.1:0-18603 GCF_030851525.1 Vibrio sp. 2017_1457_13 | reverse complement strand
TTTATCTCATTATCCCAATATCCAATCGTGGTGCGAAAGGATCAAAGGACAAAAAAGTTACGTTGGTATGATTTAAGCCAACACATAACAAAGCGTTCAAGAGGGATTCGCAACGCGCGGCATTTTCGTTATGCGTTGATTTTATTAGTTTTTAGTGTAATGCGGTGAGTTGGTAGTTGCGTTGCTCACCCCTTAACGCGGCGTTATGTGAATTTTGTGAACAACAAAGAGATTGGTAATGGTAAATTTTACTGCTGGGAAGTGGATTTCTGAACCGAAAGTGAGTGAAGTCACTTCAGAGTTTGTGTCGATAACTACCGAGCCGAAAACAGATTTTTGGCAACGTTCTTATTATGGTTTTCGTAATGAAAATGCTCCTGCATTATTGATTGACTCAAAAGACAATTTTACATTTACCGCTAAGGTAAGTTTTGCTTATCAACAGCTGTTTGATCAATGTGGATTGATCATTTATCTCGATAATGAAAATTGGTTTAAAGCTTCGATAGAGTACGAAAATCAATCATTTTCTAGGCTTGGTAGTGTAGTTACAAATTTAGGGTATTCAGATTGGGCAACTACCGATATCCCGCTTCCTAAAGAGATTTGGTATCGTTTAAGTCGTAGAGGGCCAGATTTTCTTATCGAATCCTCGTTTGATGGCTTGGTATTTAACCAAATGCGTATCTTTCACTTACATCAGTTGGGAGAAACTACGGTGGAAATGGGTAAATGTAATCCACCTTTGCCGACACAAAACGTGGTCAGTTTTGGGGTTTATGCGTGTAGTCCTTCAGAATCATCGTTTACAGCAAAATTTACCGAAATGAGCCTGGAGCCTTGTAAATGGTTAGCTCACTAGCTCAAATTCACATAACAAACGCCTCAAGAGGGACTGTCAACGCGCGGCGTTTCCAGTCCCAATGAGCCGCGGTGGTTACGGTTGTTGTGTTTGAGTTTAGTGGTAGTGCGTTGCCAGCCCCTTAGGCGGGCGTTAAGCGCTTTGGTGAAAATGAATAATAAGGTGGAAAATTGAAGTTAAAATTAACAAAACAGTGGCATCAAAAAAAAGAGTTGGCTAACTTGTTTTTTTTCGCTCAAAGATTAGACGAACTATTTTTTGATTATACACTCGATACGTATAAGCCACCGGCATTAAATTCCATCTTTTTATGTCGAGAAGCTATCAAGTTAATCAGTGACATCGAAGATGACCTAATTGATGAAGCAAATTTAACTCATGTGCTTGAAGAGTTAGCTTGGTCTATGGCGCAAGACCCTGTAGTAAAGGTGATGCTAACTGCTCCAGCCGAAAGTTTCATACTTCATGGAGATAGTGTGAAATTGTCGGACACTAAAGTAAGACTTGAGGTTTTAGAGCGTACATTAAACCCAGTTTATTACTTAGATATTTGTGAACTATTGCTTAAAGAGTCGATTGAAGAAGGTTCAAAGAAAAAAATAGATCGTGTAGCAAGATGCTATGCATCAACACTTATAAATATGGGTGTATCAAAACAACACTTATATGAGCAAACACAGAAGTTCTTCTTTTTCGGGGATGAAATAGAAGAATTAATAGAGATAGAAAATTTTTTCTATTCGGTATCTGTAACTTCCCATCACTACGAAATCTACTTCATTGTCTCTGATCTTATTAAACAAGTGGAAGAATCAATTCCTGTTTTTGGTCTTCAGGTGCTAGATGAGCTCCCTGATGATGTTGTAGAAGTTGCAAAAAATAATGGATTGCATCCTAGTGATAATGAAGTCTGGGTCGAAGTAAAAGGAATAGAAAATTATGATAGACATGCTGCCAGAATAAAAGCTGAAAAAAGCCTAGATATGGTCAGAGACCTGTTCTTACTTTTCTCGCATAAAAATAGAATTGTCTGGAGAGATGAAAGTATCATAGCGCAATGTTGTGACGAAACCCCTATGTTGATCCGAAAGCCCAAAAATTCAATGGAAAAATGCTTTGACCTACGTGCTAAAGATGCCTCAGCCCGAATGAATGCAATGATTAAAAATATGGGGTTAGAAGGAAATTCTTTTATTAAATTCCATAGAGTTGTGGACCTACATGCAATTGGAACGACAAATGACTTACCTGAAAATCAACTATTGAATGTATGGATAGCACTTGAGACCCTCGTTCCATCGCAAGTGCACGGTGGAGGTAAAATTGTTAAAGTTAGTAATGGGATTATGCCTATACTTTTGAGGAACTATATTCCTAGGTTAGTTGAAAGACTTGCAGCAGACTTGCTTCGTTGGGATAGAAAGAAAACGAGTAGAATCCTTAGAAATATTAATAGCCCTGAAGACAAGGGGCTCTATCAGAAAGTACTTGAACTCATAGCATTTCCTGAAAACAATAGTGTTCTAACATCACTCTATGCTGAGTTAGGAGATTTTCACTTGCTACGTAACCGAACGTTCGAGTTAGCAGATATGTTTAAAAAACCAGAAAATTTAGTTAAGCGAATTTCTTTACACGAAAAGAAAGTTGCGTGGCAATTACGAAGAATCTACCGAACAAGAAACTTAATTGTTCATTCTGGTAGTTCCATATCATACATTGAAACACTAATTGAAAATGCTCACGATTACTTAGACCAAACAATGAGTTCAATTCTCGATTATACGTGTGGAATGCTTGATGCAAGTACTTTGGAGCAAGCCTTTGATATGGCAAAAATTGATTACGAAGTTTATCTTAAGGAACTAAAATCTTCGGATAAATTTAGCGCTGATAATATATGGCTTGGGTTGTCTTAAGACGCGCTTAACAAAGCATTTAAGAGTGATTCCCAACGCTTGGCATTTTTCATTCCATCGTTGGGTTTTGTGTTTACGGTGGTAAGGTGAAGTTTTGTGGTAGCGTTGCTCACACCTTAATGCGGCGTTAGCTGCTCCAGAAATTTTAGTTTTGTTGATAGAGAAAAAGATGAAAATATATAAAACACTTTTTATGGCATCATTCTTATTTGTAGCTGGTTGTCAGTCTCCAAGCTTTCAGGATTCAAATGATTCTTTATTACCACAGAATAAGTATAAAGGAATAAATTTTGATTCAATTTATGGTAGTTTATTAAAAAACATAGAAGTTAATGAACGATCTATATTAAAATTTATTCATTCTTATAAAGAGCTTGATAAGCCATACAGAGTTTATCTTGATGCTGGTCTTCCTGTAAATGATATTGAAGATGAGGCTAAAGCACGAATGATTGTTCTTAAAAATGAGGCTGAATCTTTTAAGTATGTATTTTCATATGTCAATTTAGGAAGTTATTCTAAGGAAAATAATGGTTTCCTATTATATAAAGAAGAACAGAATGAAATTATTCATGCTTCGGGTTTATGGATTATTGAACATAATAAATCGTACAATAGTACATGTACTGCCAAAGGTTACTGTGGATTAGAGCATAGTGATGGTTACTATGAGGCTCAAATTGCTATTGACCTAAAAGATTGGTTCATTCCAATGTCTGTTGATGAAGCTAAATCTTTGCTGGATAGCACGATGTCAAAGCAGAAAAAGTTACCAGCACTTATTGTATTCAAACCGATCTCATGTGTTTCTGGTAAAGGTAAAAAAAATGTTCGTTCAAATTACAGCAACGACCAGCTGATTACATGCGATTCTGAGGTTTCCGAAGTATATTTATATTCAAGTAGTACTTTAAATTCTTCAGATATTCCGGTTAGAACGTTAGTAAAAAAACGCAGCTAACAAAGCGTTCAAGAGGGATTCGCAACGCGTAGCATTTTCGTTATGCATTGATTTTATTGGTTTTTATTGTAATGCGGAAGGTTAGTAGTCGCGTTGCTCACCCCTTAACGCGGCGTTATGCTTTATTTAACCTCAGCAAAATCAATATACAAATTTTAATGGGAAAACTCAGTCTGATTTGGAAGTTTTCCTATTCTAATTTATTGATATTATGAGTTTATTGTTCTTTTTGGTGGCTATTGAAAGTTGAACGAGGCTTGTGTGTTTTTGTCGGGTTTTGCTCTGATAAATTGTGTATGCAAAAGATTCAATTGTCGCTGAAAGGTCTCTTTCTTTGGTGTTGCTGGCTCATTGATTCCACCGGCTATTTCGCTTCAGCATGTTTGGGATCTCATGAACATCTTACTTGCTGAAAGTGTTTGGTTAGCGCAAGTTTATCGGCGAATATGCGTTTTTGTCCGGCTCTGCTCTGATAAATTGTGTGCGTAAAAGGTTCGATTGTTGCTGAAAGGTCTCTTTCTTTGGTGTTGCTGGTTCATTGATTCCGTAGGCTATTTCGCTTCAACTTATTTGGGATCTTATCGGCACCAATGCTTGCTGAAAGTAGGCAAGTTTATCATTTTGAGTTAAAGTGCTGCGAACAGATGAATTTTGTAAAAGTTCAATATAATCAATAAGTAATAAAGCATAACAAACGCTTCAAGAGGGACTTCCAACGCGTGGCATTTTTATTATGCGTTGGTTTTTGTGGTTATGGTGTTATGCGGAAACTTGGTAGTAGCGTTGTCAGCCCCTTAAGCGGGCGTTAAATGCTTTCAGATGTACGCGAAAATCTGAGTATGTGACCTTTAAATTTTTGCTCTAAATAATCGGTATTGTCTGGTCTTATGTGATCACTCGTAAATCCATATTCACTCATTTTCGAGCTAAGTTTATTTTTCCGACCTCGGTCTGGATCAACAATAATAATATCGCATGTCTGATTAGCATGAGTTTGAATGAACTGAGCCAACAATGAGATGTGTTGGTCTTCATATAAAAGGTCGCTACCAATGATTAAATCAAAAAGGCTGAGTTGACTGTTCGCATCTGCCCAGTCGACACGTTCGAAAGCAATTTTTTTCCGATTATTCAGTTGAGTGTTTCTGTTTAGGAATGTTTCAACTTCAGGGTGATAATCCGTGGCGGTGATGTTTGCCATTTGCTCATTCAGAAGTAGGCTTGATAATCCAATGCCACAACCGACTTCAAGAATTCGTTTGTTATTGGTATCTAAGTTAAGAACATGGTGTGCTAGAACTAAGCTGGATGGCCAAACCACCCCGAAAATTGGCCATGAAGCAGAAGAGATACCTAAATTTTGTGCCGTATTTTTAGGGTCGCTAAACTGTTGTTTATCACGTAAAGTGCATAGATGTATATCATTGTTTCCAATGACAATAGTTTGGTAACGAATACGAAGTGTAGTTGTCATAATGGTTCTTGGTTAGGTAGTAAAGCTAAGCCAAATACTAATAATCCATAGATGACGAAACAAAAAGTGTGATAAAGGTTAAAGCAATTTGAGTTTAGTGCAAGGCATTTAACAAAGCGTTCAAGAGGGATTCGCAACGCGTAGCATTTTCGTTATGCGTTGATTTTATTGGTTTTTAGTGTAATGCGGTGAGTTTGTAGTTGCGTTGCTCACCCCTTAACGCGGCGTTATGCCTTTGTGCAAAAGTTTTGGTTCCCTATGGTTAAAATTGGAAGTAGTGAATGATAGATATTAGTGAACACAAAAAGGAGTTGTACTCATTTGATTCAACGCTTGTGACTCCAACTGGGGAAAATTTAACTATTGATTGTCACATTAAGTTACCTAATATTTGGGGGGAGAAATTAGATATTGAACTGGCTATACCTAATTCTAGCATGCCAATTAAAGGATTTTCTAATCCCAGCCAGATAAAAGCCACATGTGATCATTCAAATACTACCTTGAAAATGAAAGACGTTCATTATCACACTTTAACCACAAGTATTTTACCTAGTAGAAAAATGGGGCAAACATTAATTTCAATTGCTCATATTGAAAGCTTGCTTTTAAATGAAAAGGTAAATATTGGTGAAAACAAATTCTATGTTTATATTTCTAGCTCAGATTTCTTTGAAAAGTTTACAGTGAGTATAAATAATGAGCAATGCGAAGACCTTTCAATGTTCAAATGCCCTTATCTAGGAGTTATAAAGCTTCAGAGATACAAAGTACTGGCTGGAATTGACAATGGCAATAAAGTATTACAAAGTTATGGGTACCAGTTAGAAATTTCATTCAGTGAAAATGTATCTACAGAAGAATGCATTTTAGAACATATTTCTGGCTTGTTAGATGTGCTCTCGATTTTGTTACGACAAAGAATCGCTGTTTTGGGCTGGCAATCTTTAAAAAGTGGATCTCGAACTAGATTTTGGAAATACCCAATTGGTCCGATTGAAACAAATTATTCAGGTGTCGAGCCTAAGAGCTATTTAGTGAGCGTTAAAGATTTTGAGCAGCAAGTAAACTTGGGGTTTATTAATTATCAGTTGTTACCAGAGCAAACTAGGAAAGCTATTTATCAATTAAGCTATACACTTTCTCCAGCAATAAAATTGCGAGTTGAAGAGCGATTTATGTCATTGTTTAAAGGGCTTGAATCGATCGCAAGCAAGTTACCTTGCACCAAGGTCTTAACTCCAGATGATCACCTGCTGGTAAAATGTCTTGATGATGTTTCTAAGTCATTTGAGCACACTAACCCTCAGATATCGGAACGTATTAATGGATTTATTAGCATGGTAAATAGAAGAGACCTTCCACTAAAAGATAAAATCGTTTTGCTACTAAAGAAGCATAATGTTCAGTTCAATGACCTCTGGGAGATTAGCAGTGAAAAAGGTCTTACGGGTATCAGAAATAAATTAGCTCATAAAGGTTCTATTGGTGTTAACCATCAAGGGTTAGCGGTATCAACTTTTCATTTATCATTGATGGTCGAGCGATTGGTGTTTCGTATTCTTGGCTTAACGTTAGATCCACATATTGCTACTGAAATCAAACAAGATGAATGGCTTAGTAATTCATACTTTTATACATTGAAAAAGGATGTTTTTAAAGTTTAGTGCAGCTGTTAAATATAAGCTTTAGGCATAACAAACAATTTAAGAGGGATTCCCAACGCTTGGCATTTTTGCTTCTACTTCAAGTTTAGTGTTTATGGCGCAATACTTTAGGTTGGGTGGTAGCGTTGCTCACCCCTTAATTGGGCGTTATGTTTAATCACGTCAAATCAGTTGGTTGTATCTTTTCTTTGCTCCCTCGGCTTGTTGGTTTTGTGCTTGTCGGCAAGTTGGCTTCAGTGGGCGCTGTTTTCCGGACATTTATTCTTTGGCGCTGGAAATTCAGAGAATTGCCTCAATCGATTTTCGAGTAAGCGCGAGGTTGATTCGGCTTGCTCAATCAATATTTTGATCACAGGTTTTTGGGCTTGAACTGCCGAAATTCGAAGTCTGTTTTTCAAATCTATGAGTCGTTTCAGTTTTTTAGGTCTTTGCTTTTGTTTGTGAATCAAAGCTGAGTTAATCTTTGTTTTGTTAAAACGTAAGTCATTGAAGCTTAAACATAACAAACGGTTCAAGAGGGACAGCCAACGCGTGGCATTTTTATCATGCGTTGGTTTTTTGTGGTTACAGTGTTATGCGGAAGCTTGGTTATGGCGTTGGCTGCCCCTTAACCGGGCGTTATGCTTTATGGAGCCTCAGCAAAATTAATATATAAATTTTAATGGGAAAACTTAGTCTGATTTAGAGGTTTTCCATTCTAATCAATTGATATTATGAGTTTATTGTCCTTTTTGGTGGCTATTGAAAGTTGAACGATGCTTGAGTTTATTTGGCCAACTCTGCTCTGATAAATTGTGTACGCAAAAGGTTCGATTGTTGCTGAAAGGTCTCTTTCTTTGGCGTTGTTTACTCATTGATTCCACCGGCTATTTCGCTTCAGCATGTTTGGGATCTCATGAACATCTTACTTGCTGACAGTGTTTGGTTAGCGCAAGTTTATCGATGATTGTGCGCTTTTTTCCGGCTTTGCTCTGATAAATTGTGTGCGTAAAAGGTTCGATTGTTGCTGAAAGGTCTCTTTCTTTGGTGTTGCTGGTTCATTGATTCCGCAGGCTATTTCGCTTCAACTTATTTGGGATCTTATCGGCACCAATGATTGCTGAAAGTAGGCAAGTTTATCATTTTGAGTTAAAGTGGCTTTAACTAATGAACATTGTAAAAGTTCAATATAATCAATAGGTAATAAAGCATAACAAACGCTTCAAGAGGGACTTCCAACGCGTGGCATTTTCATTATGCGTTGGTTTTTGTGGTTACGGTGTTATGCGGAAACTTGGTAGTAGCGTTGTCAGCCCCTTAAGCGGGCGTTATGCTTAATCCATTAAAATCAGTAGTTTGTGGTTGTCGACTCCTTTGGCATTTCATTCAGGTTTTGTCGGCAATTCAATATTGTTTGTCGCTGCCTAATGAAGCGGCAATGTGTCTGGCGCTGTAAATTCTGTGTTATTGCCTCATTGGTTTTTTGAGTCCACGCGAGGTGAGTTTTGCTCTCTCAAGTCGCTTTGAGCAGTTTGGTGCCTTTACTTATAGGCTGAAAGTCAGTCGGCAATTGAGCATTGTTTTGCGCTGCCTAATGAAACGGCAATCTGTCTGTCGCTGTAAATTTCAGTGTTATTGCCTCATTGAGTTGTCGCGCCCATGCGTGGTGAGTTGGTTTGTCGGAGAGGGTCTCCACATTGGCCTAGTTGCTAAATGAAAGCCTGCATTGGTCAGTTCATAGGTAAAAGTTGAGCCAGTTCTAATTCAAGGAAACTCGGAGTTTGGCCAATGATTTCAGTTGGTTATCATTGATTTGATTCAAATGTAAAGTGTTGAAGCTTAAGCATAACAAACGCCTCAAGAGGGACTGTCAACGCGCGGCGTTTCCAGTCCCATTGAGCCGCGGTGGTTGCAGTTGTTGTGTTTGAGTTTAGTGTTATGCGTTGTCAGCCCCTTAGGCGGGCGTTATATTTCTCTTAAATTCAACGTGTTACAAATTTAAAAGTTAAGTGGTAATGTGAGTGTTTTACTGGTTGATGATTTCTTGTGAAGCATAGCTGTTGATTTGATCAAGTTTATCAATGTCTAACGAACATTATTGTTTAATCGCATTTAGCAGCTCTTTTGATTTGGTTTACATTAATGGCTTATTTCTCTGATATTTATCATCAGAATCAATGGGTAAGCTTGATTCGATTTCAAAATTAATTGTTTTTTGTATCTAAATCTGGCTCAACTGACGTTAAGCTTTTGATGTTATGTACTATTTTCAAAGGTTGTTTGGTGTTTCAGTGGCTGTATGGAACTGAAATATAACAAACAATTCAAGCAGACCCTCAACGCGTGGCATTTTTATTATGCGTTGAGTTTAGTGATTACGGTGTTGTGCGTAAAGTTGGTCGTTGCGTTTCGGGCTACTTAATTGGGCGTTAGCTTAAAAAGGAAATCTGTGAAAGAAGTACGAGTTAAGTCTTTCTCAGAGCTACATGATGCTCTGAGCGAATATAGAAAGGATAATCGCTGGGTTTTTCGTGGCCACGGTGATATTGGATGGGAATTAATCCCTAAAGCAGGGCGTAAGCCATATTCAGAGAAAGATGATTTAGATTATTTCGATGCTTGGAAGAGACGAGCTGTAGAGTTTATTTCAGGTGAAAAACCCAATAATGACTGGGAATGGTTAGCCATTGCTCAGCATCATGGCTTGCCGACAAGGTTAATGGATTGGACTTATAATCCATTAGTAGCTGCATACTTTGCTACGCTAGATGTTTCCACGGGGGATGCTGTCATTTATTGCCACATTCCTGAATTTGTTTTAAAGCCTGAGAACACTACGCCTAGAAAATATAAACAAGTATCCCTTTTAAAGCCGAGTGCTGTTGTTCCCAGAATAAGTCGACAAAGTGGGTTATTCACCGTCCATGGGGATCCAACAAAACCAATGGAGGAACAAGTGTCGATTGATAGTATTGAAAAAATTGTCATTGATAAATCGTATCGAAAAAAGCTTCAATTTGAACTTAATCACTATGGGATCAACAAACTGAACTTATTCTCTGATTTGGATGGTTTGTCTGCACATTTATGTTGGACTTTAGAAAATAGAAACTACTGGACAAACAATGAAGAGTTTATGCAAGCGTTGGAAAATTTAAGCTAACAAACGCTTCAAGAGGGACTTCCAACGCGTGGCATTTTTATTATGCGTTGATTTCGGTGGTTACGGTGTTATGCGGAAACTTGGTAGTAGCGTTGTCAGCCCCTTAAGCGGGCGTTAGGTCACAACGGGATCACACGAATAATGTATGAAGATATCGAGTGAGTATGGAATAGCCAATAGGGTATAGAGGAAAGAAGGCAAAAAGGACGAATATTAGTCATTTCCATGATACCCTTGAGGCGCTTTCGTGCGCACCTTAATCGGGGCGCGATTGAAGCGTGACGCCCGCAAGACCTCAAGGTAGAGCGATGCCCAATACTTCGGCTTCGATTTTTGTCTTTTTCTTCAATTCTTTTTTGATAGTCAATAATGAACGAGAGACCATAGGCAACATTGGTCGTGACCTAACAAACGATTCAAGACAGACTCGCAACGCAAAGCATTGTTATTATGCGTGTAGTTTGGTGATAAAGTCGTTATGCGGAAGGTTGGTAGTCGCGTTGTTCGCTGCTTAATCGGGCGTTATGCTTTATTTAACCTCAGCAAAATCAATATATAAATTTTAATGGGAAAACTTAGTCTGATTTAGACGTTTTTGTATTCTAATTTATTGATATTATGAGTTTATTGTTCTTTTTGGTGGCGATTGAAAGTTGAACGATGCTTGTGTTTTGTCGGTCAACTCTGCTCTGATAAATTGTGTACGTAAAAGGTTCGATTGTCGCTGAAAGGTCTCTTTCTTTGTTGTTGCTTGTCCATTGATTCCATCGGCTATTTCGCTTCAGCATGTTTGGGATCTCATGAACATCTTGCTTGCTGACAGTGTTTGGTTAGCGCAAGTTTATCGATGATTGTGCGCTTTTTTTCGGCTTTGCTCTGATAAATTGTGTGCGTAAAAGGTTCGATTGTTGCTGAAAGGTCTCTTTCTTTGGTGTTGCTGGTTCATTGATTCCGCAAGCTAATTCGCTTCAACTTGTTTGGGATCTTATCGGCAACAATGATTGCTGAAAGTAGGCAAGTTTATCATTTTGAGTTAAAGTGGCTTGAACCAATAAATGTTGAAAAAGTTCAATTTAATCAATAAGTAATAAAGCATAACAAACGCTTCAAGAGGGACTTCCAACGCGCGGCATTTTCATTATGCGTTGATTTTGGTGGTTACAGTGTTATGCGGAAACTTGGTAGTAGCGTTGTCAGCCCCTTAAGCGGGCGTTATGCCATTTAAAGCAGGAGTTTCATGGAAAGTTTCTACAAATATTGTCCAATTAGTTCACATGATAACTTGGAAGAACAGCATTCATTAATTAACCTGTTTGAAAATCAGGCATCTTTCTCTCGGAGAAAGAATTTTAATGATTTGTTTGATTCAAAAGTTAAGATTATTCGCCCTTCGAGAGATCGAGTACGCAGAACTTATCAAAAATTATCTGGTGAATCTAAGCGTACTTTTAAAAACCTATACATGGGTGAAAATGCGAATCATAACTTTGATATTTTGATTAAAACTATCGAGGAGATTTTAGATAGTTATTTATTCTATTGCGTCACTGATAATCCTATAAATAATTTGATGTGGTCTCATTATGCGAGCTCCCATAATGGTTTTTGTATCGAATGGAACGGTGATGAAATGTCACCTGAGAAAGTAAGATATCAAGACCAATTACCCACTCTTGAGCTTCTGGAGTTGCTCGAATCAACAATCGGGTTGCGAACTAAAGATGAAATCGCTTCTCAGGCTTGGGTTTCATTGAAGATTAAGCTTCAAGAATGGGAGTATGAGTCAGAGTATCGTATTAACTTAAGCAATCGTGCTCAAAACCTAATCGTGAAAGATTTAGGAAAGCTGGCGTTAGTCAAGTTTCAGCCAGAATGGATAAAATCAATTATTTTTGGCTATCGTATGCCTGAAAAAACAAGAGACTATATTCGTAGGAATATGCCGGTAAACACCACCTACCAAGAAGCAGTTATCTCTAGAAATGGCAATGGATTAGCGCTAAAAAAAATGGCATAACAAACGCTTCAAGAGGGACTTCCAACGCGTGGCATTTTTATTATGCGTTGACTTTGGTGGTTTCAGTGTTATGCGGAAACTTGGTAGTAGCGTTGTCAGCCCCTTAAGCGGGCGTTAGGTCACAACGGGATCACACGAATAATGTATGAAGATATCGAGTGAGTATGGAATAGCCAATAGGGTATAGAGGAAAGAAGGCAAAAAGGACGAATATTAGTCATTTCCATGATACCCTTGAGGCGCTTTCGTGCGCACCTTAATCGGGGCGCGATTGAAGCGTGACGCCCGCAAGACCTCAAGGTAGAGCGATGCCCAATACTTCGGCTTCGATTTTTGTCTTTTTCTTCAATTCTTTTTTGATAGTCAATAATGAACGAGAGACCATAGGCAACATTGGTCGTGACCTAACAAACGATTCAAGACAGACTCGCAACGCAAAGCATTGTTATTATGCGTGTAGTTTGGTGATAAAGTCGTTATGCGGAAGGTTGGTAGTCGCGTTGTTCGCTGCTTAATCGGGCGTTAGGCTATTCAGAGGATACTATGACCGATTTAAAAAATAATGAGCAATATTTCGACGTTTCATTTGAGAAGATTGCTACCCCTGAGCAGCAATATACCGACGTTGAATTTGAAGATTGCCAATTCTCTGATTGCGATTTCTCATCGGTTAAATTTCATAGATGTAAGTTCACAAACTGCACATTTGAACGCTGTAATTTGAGCTTGGTCGATTTTGCTAACTCAAAGTTATTTGAGCTTAAATTTCAAGACAGTAAGTTAGTTGGTGTTGATTGGACGAAAGCGACATGGCCAGTTTATCATTCAGACTTTGAGCTAAGTTTTAAGCGTTGTATTTTAAACGACTCATCTTTCTTTGGCTTGACCTTAAATGAATTGGTTTTTGATGAGTGCAAGCTGCATGATGTTGATTTCCGTGAAGGTAACTTTGCTCGTTCAACAATGACTTATAGCGATTTTAGCCACAGTTTATTTATGAGAACAAATTTGCAAGGTGTTGATTTCAGTGAATCAACAGCATACTCAATTGACGTATTAGAAAATAACGTTAAAAAGGCAAAGTTTTCACGATATGAAGCGTTAAGCTTACTAGAAAGTCTGGGTATTGAACTAGTGGATTAATAGCCTAACAAAGCGTTAAAGAGGGATTCGCAACGCGTAGCATTTTCGTTATGCATTGATTTTATTGGTTTTTAGTGTAATGCGGTGAGTTTGTAGTTGCGTTGCTCACCCCTTAACGCGGCGTTATGCAACAAAATTAACATTGGAGTTAACTTGTGAGTGAAAGTACAGCGGCGGTAATTAAGATTCTATCTTCACTGACGTCCCCAAAGGCGTCCGTGAAGTATATCTCAGTAGGCATTTTTATGCTGTTAGCTTGGAAATACATCGATAGTGTTGTTGATGTGTCTAGCGTCCCAGCTGAACATAGGAGCGTTATCGTACTTTTGATTGGTTTGGGGCTAGGTTCGCTCGTAGGTCATTTCGTCTACGCTATCGTCAATATGCTTTGGTCAAAACATGAGGCTTCACGATCTGAGAGATTAAAACAACTAGAAGCGGCTAAGGCTAAGGAAAAAGCTGAAGAAGAGCTAAGTATCGAAAATGCTAGGTTGTTAGAAGAGTTTAAGAAGATATATCCTTATTATGATCGTTGGACTAAAAAGGTAATTAGAACTCTATCGCAGCAAGAGAGCACCTTCGAGTGGGGCAGTGATGACGTTGATATACCAAAACAAAATGGTTATATCTTAAAAGTTGTTAATATCGATAGAGAACGAGATATTTATAAACTGCATTCTGCTCTTACTGAATTCGTGTCTAATGAATGGAAATCTGAAACGGACCGTCTAACCAAAGATTTTTTTGATAATTACAATGATGACAAACGAGAACTAATAAAATTATTGGATTGCAAAAACAGGGACGATCAGACCCAAGTTTCGTTAAATGCGATCAATGTTGCTACTAAATATCGAGGAATATTCAATGTTGAAGAAGATGATAATGATGATGGCTTCTATATTTCCGTTGAACAACCATATTTTGATGATATATGTGAAAAGCTACGTGTTGAGCTTGCTGATGAAACTTATGTATTGAAGGCAAGAATTACGGAATCGAGAGAAGTTGCATAACAAAGCATTTAAGAGTGATTCGCAACGCTTGCCGTTTTCGCTTCGCTCAAAGTGTAGGCAAGCGCCGCTCACACCTTAATGCGGCGTTATGTGCCTAATAGTTTTCAACGTCTATATTACTTATATCACAAGGAAATCATATGTTTAGAGTCATATATGAGTGGCGAGTGCCATCTAATAAAATGGATGAATTTCAAAAGGTTTGGAGTTCTACAACTGACTCTATTCATCATACAGTCGAGGGTGCTCTCGGCAGTTTTATGCTTCATTCCTTTGATAAACCTGAAAAGGTACTAACGATTGCTAAGTGGCGCTCTCGACAAGATTGGGAATTATTTTGGGAAAATAGTAATCCTGAAAAAATGCAGAAAATGCATGAAATTGCTGAACGAATTTCGGTGGAATCGTTCGACGAAATAGAAGATCGGAGTAAATAATAACCCCGGCACATAACAAACAATTCAAGCAGACCCTCAACGCGTGGCATTTTTATTATGCGTTGAGTTTAGTGATTACGGTGTTGTGCGGAAAGTTGGTAGTTGCGTTTCGGGCTACTTAATTGGGCGTTATGTGTTAATGCGATTTCGGGACATTTCTCGTAAAAGTTAATGGCAAAGTAGTACATCCGATTCATATGACTAAGCTTAATGAAACCAACGTTGGCATCAAGGAGGTTAGATGACGAAGTTTCAGGATAAATGGTTTAAAAGATGGGAAAGCAAAAGGCGTAAAGGACTGATCTATTATACTTTTACTCAGACACTTATTATGGGCGGAGCGGTTGTTGTCGGTAGGTTTTTGGGTGTGGCTTTCTTCACCAATCAGAGTCAATGGGAAGAGTTTTTCACTGGTCTACCTATATTGGCAATAATTTTTTTTGGTATTGGTATTCCGTTTAATGCTATAGCTTGGTTTATTGGTGAAAAACGATATCAAAACCTTTTAAATGAGCGGAAAAACACATAACAAGGCGTTAAAGAGGGATTCGCAACGAGTGGCATTTTCGTTATGCGTTGATTTTATTAGTTTTTAGTGTGATGCGGTGAGTTGGTAGTTGCGTTGCTCACCCCTTAACGCGGCGTTATGTGCTAGTGTGCCCCACAAATCCAACTGGTTATTTCTAAATAGATTTTAATCAGGAATAATTTTGATTAAGGAGTGAGTTTGTTTAATATTAATATCCATGCAGAATATAGTAAATTATTTGGCAAAAAGGCTCCATCGCTTAAACATCTAATCCCTAATAGGGTAAGCGTTGGTTGTTTAATCGCCCACTCGATGATTTCATATTCTGATAGAACAGAATATTTAAATACTTGGTGTGAAAAAAATCTTAATCTAAGTAAAAAAGGGAAAAAGGAGATTAAGAGGGTAAAAATAAAAAAAAGACCTTCCAACCTTTTACTTTGGGTTGAACTCCTTAAGAAAGATATTAAAAGTTGTGATTTAAATAAATTCAAAGTGGATAACTTTTTAAAAGAAGTTGTTGAACCGTTAACTGCTATTAATGAAAAAGAAGTGCCCGATAAAGATGAACCGCTCTATCTTGTAAAAAATATTCTTTATGCATATCAAGATAACGCGCTTTATCAATTTTACAGAGCAATTCAGATTTTCATTAATGATAAAAGCATGCGGGTATACGCAGAAGATTTTGAAAATAAAAATGAAATTGCACTCAAAGAATTTATTTTCATTTGTCACTGTATAGGAATTAAATATTTAAAGAATGCTGATTTTGGAGTTGCTCAAAAGTGGGTTCTTAGTGCGGAAGAATTATCTTTATCAACTGGTTTTATGGTGGATAAAATAGAAAAAACCATGAAACTAATATCATTTACTCAAGCTGAGTGTCGGAAGTACTCTCAATCAGAAGAATTTAAAGAGCACGATTTCAATTTTTTTGCAAACAAACCATTTTTTAAAATCGACAATAACTATTATGTACCGGTTGATGGGAAACTTACTCAAAACTTAGTTTTTAACAATTTGTTTTATCGAGTAAAGAGTGCAAGTAAAAATAAGAAAGCATTTATGCGAGACTTCGGTTTCGCCTTTGAAAGATATGTTGTTAGTTTCATTGAAGATGTTTGCCTTAACTCAAGAAGCCATAAGTATATTCATGTTCCTGAATTTAAATATGACAATCAAACAAAACATTCGTCCGATTCGTATATTTTATACCAAGACAGTGAAAATGAAGAGAATATCGTTTTAGTTGTTGAAGTTAAGTCTGCAAGAATATTAGATAATGTGAAACGATTAAAAGGAAGCCGTGATGCAGTTGAAAAGTCGATAAAAAAATTATCTTTATCACCTTTAGAGCAACAGATAAAGGTTACTTCAAATATAATAAAGTCTAATTCTCATCAATCGATAACTGAAAATGCCGTGTATTATTTTATTAGTGTAAGCATGGACGACTTTCCTTTATTAGTTGGTGGTTGGGACTCTAAAATAAACTCAGGTGAATTAAATGAGTTAAAGTGCGGTGGCTTGTATTCTTTCAATATTGAGGAATTAGAGCTTTTATCGAAGCTAATATCTGGCGATCTAGAATACCCATTCCCATACCTTTTAGAAAAATATAGAGTAGATTATAGTGAGTTATCATTCAAAACATATTTGTCCAGACTTGAAAAAGCATTAGGCTTCAAAAATCCTCGCTTTGAGAAAAAAATATTAGAATCTCAAAAAATAATTACCGATTACTTGAGAAGTGAAAATGTTTAACTCTAGCACATAACAAAGCATTTAAGAGTGATTCCCAACGCATGGCATTTTTCACTCCATCTTTGAGTGCGGTGTTTACGGTGATATGGTTGGGTTTCGTGGTGGCGTTGCTCACACCTTAATGCGGCGTTAGCTGTATACGATGAACAAGGAAGTAATGTGGTAGAAAACTATGAGACTCAATTTGTCACTTTCGTCGAGTCTGAAATGGAGCAAGATTTGGCGCATGACTTAAACCATGTATTTCGTGTTGTCAAAACGGCCAAACTGCTGAGCAAAATTGAAGGTGCGATGCTTGAGGTAGTTTTACCTGCAGCGTATCTCCACGATTGTTTTTCATTTCCCAAGAATCATCCTAACAAAGCTGAAAGCTCTCGTATTGCAGCAGATAAGGCACTGGAGTTTCTTAATGAGATTGGTTATCCGAATGAATATCACGACGCTATAAAGCACGCAATTATTGCTCATAGTTTTAGCGCCAAGGTTCAACCTGATACGCTTGAAGCAAAGGTTGTACAGGACGCTGATAGACTCGATGCTCTAGGTGCAATTGGGATTGCTCGTTGCATTCAGGTGAGCACAAATTTAGGCGTGGGTTTATATGATGCAACTGACCCCTTTTGCGGTACACGTGAGCCGAATGATCGAGTGAATACGGTAGATCATTTCTACACGAAGCTATTTAAATTGCCTGAAATAATGCATACAGCGTCAGCAAAGGTAGAGGCTGAAAAGAGAATGAAATTTATGAAAGCTTACTTAATTCAGTTGGGAATGGAAATCGAGCCATACAGCTAACAAACGCCTCAAGAGGGACTGTCAACGCGTGGCGTTTCCAGTCCCATTGAGCCGCGGTGGTTACGGTTGTTGTGTTTGAGTTTTGTGTTATGCGTTGCCAGCCCCTTAGGCGGGCGTTATGCTTTATTGAGCCTCAGCAAAATCAATATATAAATTTTAATGGGAAAACTTCGTCTGATTTAGACGTTTTATTATTCTAATTCATTGATATTATAAGTTTATTGTTCTTTTTGGTGGCGATTAAAAGTTGAACGATGCTTGTGTTTTGTCGGCCAACTTTGCTCTGATAAATTGTGCACGCAAAAGATTCAACGGTTGATGAAAGGTCTCTTCCTTTGTTGTTGCTTGTTCATTGATTCCACCGGCTATTTCGCTTCAGCATGTTTGGGATCTCATCGGTTTCTTGCTTGCTGGCAGTGTTTGGTTAGCGTAAGTTTATCGATGATTGTGCGCTTTTTTCCGGCTCTGCCCTGATAAATTGTGTACGCAAAAGGTTCGATTGTTGCTGAAAGGTCTCTTTCTTTGGTGTTGTTTGCTCATTGATTCCACAGGCTATTTCGCTTCAACTTATTTGGGATCTTATCGACAACAATGATTGCTGAAAGTAGGTTGGTTTGTCATTTTGAGTTAAAGTGACCGGAACAAATGAATATTATAAAAGTTCAATGTAATCAATAAGTAATAAAGCATAACAAACGCTTCAAGAGGGACTTCCAACGCGTGGCATTTTTATTATGCGTTGGCTTTTGTGGTTACGGTGTTATGCGGAAACTTGGTAGTAGCGTTGTCAGCCCCTTAAGCGGGCGTTAGGTCACAACGGGATCACACGAATAATGTATGAAGATATCGAGTGAGTATGGAATAGCCAATA
>NZ_VHTA01000016.1:0-26955 GCF_030851525.1 Vibrio sp. 2017_1457_13 | reverse complement strand
ATAGTGCTAAAAGCCCTATCAATTTGGTCACTCAGTTCATTGAAACCGAAGTGCTTATTGCTAAGCATTTTGATTATCATCAACGAGTGCCCACACAGATTGATTGGTTTAAATTGTTAAAGAGCTGACTTGCGAATCTCTCGTTGAGCTTCGAAGCGGAGGTGAATTCTAGCGAGTTAATTTGAAGAGTCAAACACTTTTTCAAATTTTCTTCTTTAGAAGCTTTCCCTCAACTAACACTGCCTGAAGCCTTGCGGCGTCTGCCGTGTCAGTGAGGGCGCATTATAGGGAGTTAGTTTAGCTTAGCAAGTACTTTTTTCTATTAATTTTCCGTTCGCTCAAAAAGCCATCGGATCATTAATTTTTGAATAAAATTCCAACATTTGAAGAGGGTCACAGCAATCGATTGGAAAAACTCCAAGCATAAACGTAAGATTCATGTGTCTATATTGTTAATCTTAGATACGCCTCTTACTTTCATTCTGATTAAGTAGTATTTCAATATGAGCTCGAATAAATCTACATTATTTATTGTTGCACTGGCTATCATTGGTGCACTGGTTTTTTCTCTATTATCGATTCATCCCGCGGTAAGTTTTGTTATTGGTGTTATTTCTGCCGCGATCACTCTGCAAGTTTTATCAAATCCTTCCGTAGTATCCGTGAATGCTCCATCAACCGAGGAGTCGTCCAGTAATACAAAAACGCTTTACGTCGGAAACTTACCCTATAAAGCTAATGAATCGGATGTGCGTGATTTGTTTGCTCAATACGGTGATGTGTTTGCGGTCCGATTAATGAAAGATAAACGCACAGGAAAACGCCGAGGGTTTGGATTTGTAGTCATTGCCACGGCCCATGCTTCTGCGGCGATTAATGCACTCAATGAAAAAGACTATATGCAGCGCACACTCAAAGTGAGAGTTGCTAATGATCCAAAACATCCAGATGAGGAAATGGACGAACAGGATTAAAGCCCATTTTAATTAAGTTCGCATTCAGAGCGCTCTCTTTCCAAGGGGGCGCACTGGCGAAAATCGTGTGCGGATGCTGATGCTTTAAGCCAGGTTCTACATCAAGCAACTGCTGTACCCGACGAGCTATCGCCTGACCAGAATCAATCAACATCACATCATCACCTAATACTTGTTGAATCTCTGCTTTAATGAGTGGGAAATGGGTGCATCCTAATACCGCAACATCTATCCGCTGAATCAGTGGACTTAAAATCGTCGCCAATTCCTCTTTATCGACTTCTTGCCCGCGCAGCTTCTCTTCCGCCATATCAACTAAACGTGTCGACCCAAGCAGTTCAACACTTTTTTTACTCGAAAAATTACGGATCAAATCATGTGTGTATTGTCTTGTGATCGTTGCGGGAGTAGCAATCAAGCCAATCGCTTTATGGGCAACGAGTGAGGCTGGCTTTATCGCAGGAACCACGCCTACAACCGGAATGGATAATTTGGCACGCAGCATGGGGAGTACAATAGTACTAGCGGTATTACAAGCTATCACTACTAAATCAAAAGATTGCTGTTTGACTAATGAAATAATTAAACGCTCAACACGGTTAAGCAAAACTTCCTGCGCTAATTCGCCATAAGGATACGCGGCGTTATCAAACAAATAGGTATAATCAAGCTGTGGTAATAGTGAAACTATCTCTTGATAAACTGACAATCCACCAACACCTGAGTCAAAAATTAGAACCTTATGTGACAACTGTTGCTGCATACTACACCCCAAGAAGAAAGAGTCAGTGATCATACTCCCTCTTTATCATTAGGCAACCACTCTCACTGTAATGAAATAGTAATATTATGAGTATGGTTTGTCAGATAGTTCTAAAAAATAAGACCGCCTTACAGCGGTCTTATTTTTTAGAACTGGTAACTGGCGTTTAGGTAAAAGGCCCGCTCTGGGGCACGATACCCGAGCGCACTTTGATACTGCTCATTAAAGAGATTTTCTATCCGACTACGAATGACCATGGTATCACTTAACCAGTAGCCTACAGACACATCCCACAGGTTAGTGGAGTGAATATAATCGTTACTGGTTGGCTCTGGTGTAGGCAAGTCTAGGCGCTTACCCGTATAGGTATAAGTTGTATTTATATCAAAGTTACCCAATTGTATGGCAGTAATCCACTTGTAGTTTTCTTTTGCCCGACGAGCCAACTGCACATGATTATCATCTTTATGATCTTTGTACTCCGCCACTAAAGTATGATTGATTGGACCCGTATCAAAGTTCACTTCCAATTCCACCCCTTTAATTCGTGCATCGGTATTCAAAGTGCATCCTCCCCAATTCACCACATCACACACGGCACCGTTAGGATCAGAATACCAGATAATCAAATTATCCACCTGGTTGTCATAAGCCGATACACTCACTCGCGCTAATGGATAAGTGATATCGAATCCTATCTCACTATTCTTAGACTTTTCTGGTTCAAGATCAGGTGCCGTTGATAAATCGGTGTAACTCGGTGCTTTAAATGCTGTGCCATAGCTGGCCCGCATACGATAATGATCGTTAACTTGATAACCGGCAGCGAAAGACCAAGTGGTGTAGCCATCATATTTATCATGCTTATCGTGACGAATATTCGCTTCAAAAACCCAATCACTCACCGTCAGTTTGCCAGAACCAAAAATACCGTAGGTATCTCGGCTTTCTCCCGCCAACACATGACGACTACCATAACTGAGCGCATCATGGTCTAATTTTTCCCAGCGGCCATCAATACCCGCTCCAAGTTGAATAATGTCATTCAGCTGATAAAGGTTCGCCCATTGCGTCTGGGTAAGATCGATGTTCGCCTTGGTATTAGCATTATTTTTACCCTCGCTTTGGGTATAATCGAGTTTTTCTGTTTGCTGATAATTAAGCATCAACAAACTTTTTAAGCGCTTCCCTTCGTAATTCATCTTCCCAGTAAAACTCTGGTTGTCGGAAAAACTGTGGTAGAGCGTACCGGAAGAATTGTATTCTACATCACTGTCAAACCAGCTAGCTGATACATACCCCAACCAGTTCTGATTGAAGCGATGTTCATAGCCGCCCATCAAATTCTGGCTTTCATAACCATAGTCCACACCTGTCTGCGGACTTTTTATATCGTAACCATCGGTTTTCTCAAAACCTGCAGAAAGTTGTAGATGCCCCAGCTCATTCACATCCGTCCTCGTGACCACTTCACCTTTACGGGATTGGTTGCTGCCAACACCAAGCGTCACTTGCTTGAGATTATTTCCACGATGAGAGCGAGTGATAATATTGATCACACCACCGATAGCATCAGATCCATACATCGCGGCACCAGAGCCACGAATCACCTCTAAACGCTCAACTAAGCCAATTGGAAAACGATTAATGGCAACCCCACCAGCGGCTGAATCAATCCGAACTCCATCCACTAAAATGAGAACATGACTGCTATTGGTACCTCGCATAAAAACAGAAGCCGTATGCCCTCGACCACCATTTTGAGCTATCTCGATTCCGGGTACTCGACGTAAAACCTCCGTCAAAGATCGCGCTTGATATTGTTCAATTTCTTGGCGTTCAATCACCGTTGTTGCCGCCAGTACCGATACCTGCTTTTGCTCAAACCGATTGACTGTTATCACCATGGTCTCATCAACGGGTAAACTTTGGGCATAGGTAAGAGAGCAATAAGAGAGCGCTGACATCATCGCCAGGCTTAGATAAGATTTATTCATTATGTTGTTATCCTAAAACGCGTAGATTCTCCTGAGCAAAACACCACTGCTGGCCCAGTTGCTGGCAGGTATTCGGACTCGAGAGCATTAACCTAATAACTCGACTTCCCACCATTAGGCAGTGTTTTGATGAGCGTTCGTTCTCCCTTACCGCTGCGCGTCAGTTCTGGATTTACACCAGATTCCCTTTTCAGAATTTAGCCATCTAGGCAGCTAAATATCACCAGCTATAATGATACTATTGACCAATGGTGAGCTTGTCTAGTATCACCGATGATAATCAAGTAATTTGTCATTACCTTAAACTTGGTAAATCACCAACAAAACTGGACATGTAGGTCAGATTGAATAAAATCTGCGCTCTTTCAATAAATGCACCAGTAAAAGGTAATACCATCATGGCGACGCTTGACGTAAATCCTGAACATTATTCAGCACAACTGGCTGAGAAAATCACCCGCCTTACTGAAATGTTTCAGCCCTATCACGTCCCAAAGCTAGAAGTATTTGAATCTCCAGAGCAATATTACCGGATGCGCGCAGAGTTTCGGGTTTGGCATGAAGGGGATGAAATGTATTACGTCATGTTTAATCCAACTACTCGAGAAAAGTATCGAGTTGATCAGTTCCCCTCCGCCAGCCGTTTAATTAACGACCTAATGCCACTGTTAATAGAAGCGATGCAAGGTAATAAAACATTGCGTCACAAACTGTTTCAGGTGGATTTTTTATCAACCTTGAGTGGCGAGCTATTAGTTTCTTTGATCTACCATCGTCAGCTTGATGAAGCATGGACATCTGAGGCTAAGCAACTCAAACAACGACTGAACGATGAAGGCTTTAATCTCAACGTGATCGGACGAGCTCGGAAAATGAAAATTGTCCTAGACCGAGACTATGTCGTAGAAAAACTACACGTTAACGATAAAGCATATCTTTACCAACAAGTTGAGAATAGCTTTACCCAACCCAACGGAAAAGTTGCCGAGAAGATGCTCGAATGGGCAGTAGACTGCACGCAAGAAAGCCAAGGTGATCTACTAGAGTTGTATTGTGGCAATGGTAATTTCTCGCTCGCTCTCGCGCAAAATTTCGATCGCGTATTAGCGACAGAATTAGCGAAGCCTTCAGTAGAGTCCGCACAATACAATATTGCCGCGAATCATATAGACAATGTGCAAATCATTCGTATGTCTGCGGAAGATTTTACTCAAGCGATGGAAGGCAAACGCGAATTTAATCGCTTAAAAGAGGCTGGCATTGATCTTAAAAGTTACCGCTGTAACACCATTTTTGTTGATCCGCCGCGTGCAGGAATGGATGTTGATACCTGTAAAATGGTACAAGGGTATGAGCGTATTTTGTATATTTCTTGTAATCCTGAGACCTTAAAAGAGAACCTAGATATTTTATCTACTACGCATAACATCACTCGCTTCGCTTTATTTGATCAATTCCCGTACACCCACCACATGGAAGCGGGTGTGATGCTAGAGCGCATTAAATAAGGGGTTTAACTGACTTTAGATTCAATAAAAATCTATCTGGGTACGGCGTGGGGTACGGGGGCGGTAAAAATCAAACTTCAAGTTATTCATCACGTCGGTAAACATTCAAATATAAGAACTGGCCTATAAAGATAAAACCAGCCATAGTCAAAATGATTAATGACTATGGCTGGTTTTTATTTAATCACCACAACCCAAGTAATCATCATTATTTGGGTTGTGGGCATCAGCCCAATCATCCATATCAGCATCGTTATTGGGATTATTGATATCTGACCAGATATCAAGCTCTTCTTGAGACATTTCACTTGGATCTGGCATTTTATTTCTTCCCTTGCTGATTAGGGTTTAACTGTTTACCGCGATTACCCTGATTCTGATCGTACTGACGGTTCGTTCCATTAGTACCTTTATTTGCATTTGGGATGTTAGACGCGTTGTCTTTTGGTGTTATTTTCTTAGTCATATTCTGATTTCCTTAATTAAAACTAAACTTATGAATTTGCTTAATTATTCGCTCAAATCCTTGCTTAGTTGTTATCGCTTTAGGGTGTAGTCCATCAGAATTATCCTGCCAAACCAATCGAAGTCCTCTTCCTAGTCTAAACCTGATAAAGGTCGAGAAAGAGCGAACTTTCTTTCCTCCTAGACTATGATAGTAGGCCCCCGATTTAAGTGACCTTTCAATTTCGAAAGCACGCTTAACCTGACAAAGTGGAATATGAGCTCGGAATGTATCAATAAGCTGTTTTGTCGATGTCATTCTTGCTCTCCCTGATGAACTGAGAACAGAATGATTGAGTGCACTGCACTCGCAACAGCTAATTTAATAAATCATCCAATAAATTATCGAATTCATTAGCTTCAAGGTACTTTTGGGTTATCAGTGATTGATATTTGGATAAAACAGGATGTTCAGTTTGAAGTGAAGATGCGGCTTCATAAGCCTTTTGAAGATCGCCATTTAAATAATACAACATCATGGTTTCGCCATTAGTCAATATGGCACTTTGAGCTAGCAAAGTTTGCATAACACTGGTGACATTGCCAATTGACAATTGTGGGAGTTCATGGAATGGATTAGGTAAGAGAGTTTCAGACAACGAAGCATCTGATTTCATTATATTAATAAACTGATCCAGCTTTTCAGAGTGGATGGCTACGCCAATAATGGATTGTCGACCAGCTAAAGTAACATTTAAAAACTCGGCTGCTTCCATCCGTTTATAACTATCGGTAAAGATAGCTTTGACACGTTTGCTATCAGCAAAAAAACCTTGAAGCAACACTGCATTATGGAACTTATTTAGGCTCTCCCGCGCTATGAGCAAATGATTTTTCTCTGAGCCAATCCCCATGCTTTCTCTATGGACGATAAGAAAACCTTTACTTCTTACAAGAGGATAAACAAGATCTTTAAATGACTTGTATTCGGACAGTTCAACAGAAAACAACGCTCTTATCGCATCAGGAGGTGACAATCCATCATATTTCACAAGATAACCTTAATAAGTCCCTTTCAGATGGTGGATGTTGCTCACGAGCGTATCTCGCTATAAATTCCGCTCGCGTAAACCAATCAGATCGACAGCGAGGCTGACTTTTTGCGTACTGATCTATCACACCCAAACAATAACCAGCCCTTAAGCTTTCAGATAACGAAGTTGTTTGAGCAGCCAGCAGATGCCTTTTATTTTTTGACGCATATATGTTGACTAACTCAGCGCAACTATCTACCAATGGGAGAGATTTAGCTGAAGAGATTGCTGGTACTAATAAGAGACTGAGAGCAATGAAAAAAGTATTTTTACGTAACATTCTAAATATCCGATTTTGTTTCTGGGGATTGATCCTGTGAATTCGCATTGTTCTTGGCGATACTATCGTCTCCATTTAGATCTTGAGAGTCAAAAACCATTGTCCTTTTATCCTTGCTGGGTACGGCTATATAGAGACTTAAAAGAATACCTGCAAATTCAAACATCTGGATATAGTTCTCACCATGGAGGCGTGCCAAGTCTAGATACTTAGTCCCCTCTTGCAAGTCAGCCAAAGTAACAACACTGACGACCAACCAGGCCATTAGTACAAATCTACCATACCAGATTAAAGGCATGGACCAGATATTCCACCAACGCTCACTCGTTTGACGTGTGTAGATGAAATATCGCCTTAAAAGAACTAAAGCTAAAATGACGAACACGGCCTCGATATTTGAAATGTCGGACAAGCCTTCTTGGTATTCAAAAATATTAATAAGCGCATGCCATAGGGATATCAGCGCCATCCCTACTAAAGCGATGAACAGACAAACGTTGAGTAATGTTGCCACTATCCTCCCGACAGCCCAATCCAATTCAAATAACAAGTGGAGCAAACCTTCATGCTTTTTAGATCCATTGATTCCCACTTTTTGTCCCTGTTCTACGTTTGATCTATCCATAAGTCTGAGAAAAGCCATCAGTTTCTATATTCCATAAGTTTAACAATAACGCACACCACATGAAAATCTTTCTATTATTCTTTCTTGCTGATTTTACTAAAATAATAAATTTTAAACTTTCTCAAAATAATTTCACATATACCAAGCTCAATGGCAGATTGTTGGACATTTTAACGAGAATAAGTAGGTGCAAGGAAACTCAACAAGGTTCCTAAAATAAGATGGCCATGTTATTTTAAATCACCATCAAACTTTACTAGCCTACTTCTAATATCACTTACAGCATCATAAATAACATCAATGTCAGCCCCCTTATTTAGCATTAATAAAATATTTTCATATACATCTTTCTTTCCATACTTCTTACTGGTTCGCTTTGTCCTTTCTCTATTGGTTTTTTTTGACTTTCTTTCTCTATAATTTCTTTCATCTCTAGCCAAAATGAGACGCCTATATCTTTCACTCTTTACCTCATCAAGTTCTCTCCATAAAGTGAAACCAACCTTACAATATAAAAATAAATCTTCATTATTATAAAAAAAAGACTCACTAATAACACCAGCCTTACATAAATAGTTATAAGTCCATAAACAAAGCTTTTCATCTCGAGGGCTTAGCCAATTAAAAATCCGGCTGTTATCATGTATAGCTTTCTCCTTCCTAATGAACTTAAAAAAATCATTAACCTTAAAATCAAACGAATAAAAATCTCTCGGTATACGATTAAGCTTACGCTCTACTAAACACTCAAAACTAAGCAAAAACAAATTAATATCAATAAAACGCTCATCATGAGTTCTAGGGGCTGAGGGTGTTTTATAAAGGAAATTAACATGTTCATTAATAAAAAAACACAATGAAGATCTTATGGTACAGTCGCCTTCAGTGGCTAAATGACGATCATAAAAAATATCATAATAACGACTAAGAACTTCAGCATCCATTAGCATTAACCATAAAAGATAACAAAACTCTTTATCAGTTTTAATGTGTGAATATAACTCCTTATCAATAACACCCTTTACCGCATCCATATCACCCCCTCAAAAACACAAATATAAAAACCAATTAAATAAAAACATAAATCACTAATTATAAAATATCAATAACAGCATGATAAAACCATTGATTTTAACGTGATAAAAGCATTGATTTTAACATGATATTTTTATGACTATATCATGATGGTAGCGACTGAAAACGTGACAAAAAACACAATACAACAAAGGAATCTTCGCCATGACAATGAAACCAGGCTTGTTGCTTAATGGGATTGGTTACAAATTTAAACATAACGAGAAGCCACTTTACAGAAAAAATTTATTATCAGAGTGAGAAGCCAAGGAACACACACACCAAGTTCAATAAACACGCGGCAATCTATATATCTAAAATCATGGTGTAGTAATATATATAACCTTTACATTGAATAGACTATAAAAATAACAAGACAGTTACCTACTATGAATGAACAACAACAGAGGTAACTAATGAAAACGTTTTTATCTAATCCAAACCTTACTATGATTAATGAATCTGAATTTATGTCTTTTCCTATTACAACCGATCACGGCCATTTGGCGCACCAATACTTATGTAAAATAAAAGAAACATTAGACTTATCATTAGCTGAGTACCATAGAGTTTATGTTCAACGAGTCGATCTTAGATATCCAAAATATTTCTTTGGTTATAATAGCTGTACAATTACTAAATTTATTGAGTCATTGAAATCTAAGATAGAAAGTGATTTAAACCGAAAGGGAAAGATTGGGAAATGTAAATTAAGATATGTTTGGGCGAGAGAGCAAGCCTGTTCAGAAACACCGCACTATCATGTTGCATTAATTCTTAACAAGGATGTTTACTTTTGTTTAGGGAATTTTAGCAATGATAGTGGGAATTTATCTTCAATGATAAAAGAGGCATGGGCGAGTGCTTTAGGTATTGAATACTTTCAAGTGGAAAGTAGTGTTCACTTCCCTAAAAACTCCACTTATTACATCCACAAGGGAAAGGAATCTTACCTAGAAGAATACAAACAGTGTTTTTATCGCTTAAGCTACTTAGCCAAGATTGACACAAAAGTATATTCTAACGGATTGAGAAACTTTTCTTCTAGCAGAAAATAAAAAAAGAGGCTTCCCCTCTTTTTAATCATTATCTTTAAAAACCAAAGATATATTTTATACCACCGAAGAATACTCCAGCAACAGAACCAATCACTTTACCTATAGCCTTTCCAGGTTTTCCAAATATTGCGCCTATATCGGAACCAATAGACGCACCTTGTAGTGTTGTTTCTACAATGGATTCCCAAAGACTTAAGCTGGTTTTTTTATTGTAATCGCTGGCGTCGTTGTCTTTCCAATTATTCACATCGTTGGAAATAGTTCGGTTCGCCAGCATTACTCTTTTATCTTTGGGCAATAAATCGACAATCGTATACAACAACTTTGATAAGTTATACGGTCGCTGTCGATTAACACCATCACTGTATCCTGCAACAAAATAGACAGGTGTGATCGATATCTGTGTGGCTTTATGTATTCGTTTGGCTACCGTTGCTTGCTGTTTTTCAAGAAAAGCTAACGCTTCATCGGTCGGCTCGTTATCAATATAGTTCCATGATTTTGGACCTTTGAGTGCGACGTCCGCTTGGTTAATACCAACAATCAGTCGTTTGTCTGCTTCGTCTCCTAAGTGAGGAATAATAATGTCATTAATGAGCGTTAATGGTGTACCTAAATCACGAGAACCACCATCAAGGATTACCAAAACTAAATCAATGACGAGCTGTCCATTGGCATCTTTCTTATTGAGCAAATGTTTGATGGCTTTTGTGTGCCTTCTATCTTCATCTATACCATCACCTAATCCTGGGGTATCCCACAGTACCAGATTATTTAATTGGTAATGCTGAACGCATTCAGTGTGAGGCTCACTGTTCATGCCAACTTCTGCTATCGGCATGTTGAATAATGCGTTAATGGTTGAGCTTTTTCCTGCACCAGTTGCGCCCGTAATGAGGATATTGAGCTTTTCTTTTTTAATTTGTTTTAAGTTATTAAGTAACTTCGAGCGATCGGCTTCATTTAATGACGCATGAAGAATCTCGCTTTCTAAAGTAGTAAAGAGATCGTTAGTGGTAGACATAGATAGTGATTCCTTAAGTTTGAGTCGAAAATTTACAGCTCATCTCTTTCCCATGAGGATAAACTCTAGAGGAATGAAAAATGAGATTGATTAGATTGAAAGAAGTATTGGATATGACTGGATTAAGCCGAGCTTATATGTACAAACTGATGGCTGAGAAGAAATTTCCAAAATCGGTGTCACTTGGTTTTCGCAGTGTTGCGTGGCTGGAAAGTGAGATTCAAGATTGGATTCTTGAACGAGTTGCTGAGCGTGATGAACGTATAGGAGAATGAACTACTGATGAATGATAGGGGGTAATGCAACTCACCTTTATTAAGCCATTACCTAAACTCTCTAACTTCGATATCGTCGTAACACGTCCATTCAACATACTGCAGAAAGTTTTGCTCCCACATTTGATACAGTTCATCGATACCTAGAGTGCGAATGCTTTGCCATCCCGTAGCAACGGTAAAAGCAACTTGATTGCCAAAGTCAAAATCAATGCATCGCTCTAGCTCCGGATAATAGTTCCCCATATACGCAAAATCGGTAATGTAGAGAATATCAACCGTTTTACCATTCACAATGTTGAGGCCAATCTCAACCGGATGATATCCCCCTTCTTCCGCGCTATAGCTTTTGTCTCGAAAATTGATAGAGAGGGCATGGCTGGTGGACTGTGTCGATTCCATTGAGGCATGACAATATTGGCTTAATAACGCCAGAAGCTTATTAGAAACAGGCAGCGCTGACGGCGTAAAATTCAGTATAGACATGGTTAAATCTCCTAAAACTAACCGAGGTTAAAACGTGATCATGAGTGATGTTCATCGAAGGTTTGAATCATCGATAACTGAATGTCATCAAAGAGGGATTGAGTAAGGTGTCGAGAGAGCGCGTTCAGCCAAGCATCTAACAGCGCTTTCACTTGTGGATGTGCGAGACTCGCAGCGCCGCTGTCTGGTTGATAGCACCAAAGATTGAAGAGATGAAAGTAGAGTTCAGGCTCCGTCTCACTCGGTTTGTTTTCCGAGTAAGAAAAACTCGCTAAACAGACAACCTGCCAATCTTCACTGGCCGATGTTCGACGAAATTGTATTTCAATGGGATGAAGCCCCTGCCCCGTCTGGTAATAGCATCTTTGTCGACAGTTCAGGACCATACGCTGAGCTTGTGGAGGAATCGAATAACGTTGGATTACCAACAGCAATGCTCGATGAAAGCCATCCAGCAGTTCCAGTTCACCCGATGTTTTCTGGATCATAGTAGCCCCCTTTCCGCAAAAGAGATGGCGCTATCGCCAACCACGATATGATCAAGCACTCGAATGTCCACCAGCGCTAAAGCCTCTTTAAGCCTTTGAGTAATTTGTTTATCGGCCTGGGAAGGTGTGGCATCGCCAGAAGGGTGATTGTGGGCAAGGATGAGCGCGGCAGCATTGACTTTTAAAGCCGCTTTGAGGACTTCACGGGGATAAACACTTGCCGAATCAATTGTGCCAAAGAACAGTTCTTCAAAAGCAATTAGACGATGCTGATTATCAAGAAACATCACCGCAAACACCTCTCGTTCATGGTGTTTTAATTTGCAAGATAAATAGGTTTTTGTTGCTTCAGGATTGCAATATTGATCGCCTCGTAGGGCACGTGCAGCAAGGATTTCTGCGGCCGCGTCAAGCACCCTGTCCGCCGTAACAGGACCATCAAAATAGTAGTTATTTTCGCGCATAGAAAGCTCCTAAAAATGAGAATGTATGTATATGCACGTAGATAATATCTATCTGAAATTGTTTTGATTGCTATGGGTCAGCAACGGCAAATCGTGGTATTTTCAGCTATAAAGTGACGCGGATTTGTGTGCTACTCTCATCTTAGACTTGATGCACAACTTTAAGACCGTCAGAGTTTTATTGAGACAACAAAGACAAAAGCGCAGAAAGTACGGTTGTGAGGTATAATCGTCCATCAATCGAAATGCGCTTAGTTCTGCTAAATCATCAAGCCATTCAATCAACAATGCGTCGTTATCAGAAAAGAGGAAGCCAATGAGTAAGATAGACAGGTTAACCATCCAGGGGTTTAAGTCTATCCGTTCGCTGGATAAGCTACAGCTCAACAACTTAAACGTCCTTATCGGTGCAAATGGCGTCGGTAAGAGTAACTTTGTCAGTTACTTTAGAATGTTGCATGAGTTAGTTGAAGGTCGTTTGCAAGTTTGGACGAGTAAACAAGGTGGCGCTGATCGCGTACTAACCTTTGGCTTAAAAGAAACGAGCCAGTTATCTTCTACTCTTCGTTTTAATGACCGAGATGGTTATGGAATATTCCTTGCTCCAACGGTAGATGAAAGCCTCACCATTCTAGAAGAGGAAATCTACTTTGGAGAAGCGTGTTTTGAGAAACTAGGGGGAGGTTCTCGGGAGAGTCATCTAAAAGAGCGCACCTCTCAGAAGCCAGCCAAACACCTAACTGAAGCATATCACTTACTTTCCAATATCAAGGTGTTCCATTTCCACGATACGAGCGACACAGCAGCAGTAAAACGCCTTGGGGCAGTTCACGATAACGAGTATCTACGTTCAGATGCGAGCAACTTAGCCGCATACTTATTTAAGCTACAGCGTGAAAACTCTGAGGTCTATGCACAAATTTGTAAAACCGTACGCTTAGCTGTGCCATTCTTTGACGATTTCGTACTAAAGCCTATTCCGCTTGCTTCTGGTGAAGAGCAAATACGTTTACTGTGGAAACAAACCGATAGTGACTACCCTCTTTGGCCAAGTCAGCTTTCTGATGGCTCTATCCGTTTCATTTGTTTGGTCACCGCTTTATTGCAACCTAACCCACCATCGACAATCATCATAGATGAGCCAGAACTAGGCTTACACCCTTATGCGATAACGCTATTAGGGGCATTGTTACGCAGTGCGTCAAAACGGATGCAGGTGATCGTATCTACGCAATCCGTTCCACTACTAAATGAATTTGAATTGGATGATCTGATTGTTGTAGAGCGTGAAGAAGGCGCATCGACCTTTAAACGTTTAGATGCTGATAAATTCCGTACTTGGCTAGATGATTATTCGATTGGCGAGCTATGGGAGAAAAACATCATTGGTGGGAGACCATCAAAATGACCATAGTGCATGTAATTTGTGAAGGACAAACAGAAGAAGCTTTTGTGAAAGAGTTGCTGGTGGAGCCATTCGCCCTTAAAGGCATTTACTTGATGCCAGGGCTTATTGGTCGCCCAGGCCATAAAGGAGGAAACTTCAAGTTTGAACGGCTTGCTCCTGATATCGAAAAACGTTTGCTGGCAGATCAACAGTGCTATTGCACCACCTTCTTTGATTTCTACGGGTTACCAGAGAGCTTCCCTGGTAAGAATGCCGTCGATGCCAATGCACCTGTCGCCGTTAAGGCTCAAACACTACAAAACGCATTCGCTGAAAAATTGACTGAGAAAATAGGTGCGAACGCTATGCGTCGGTTTATCCCTTACGTGCAGATGTACGAGTTTGAAGCACTGCTCTTTAGCGATCCGATAAAGATGGCTCAAGGTATGGATAAAGTAGAATTGGAAACGGCCTTTACCGAGATCGCAAACAGATTCGACTCACCAGAACATATCAACAACAGCCCACAAACGGCACCGAGTAAGCTCATCGAAAACCATATTTTTGGTTATGAAAAACCACTTTTAGGAACTTTGGCGGCTTTAGAAGTGGGCCTAGAAACTATGCGAGAGAAATGCCCTTTGTTTGATACTTGGCTAAAAAATATAGAAGCGCTTATTTAACAGTGCTCGACCTGTAACCTTGAAATTTAGTGAACTTTGCCTCGATAGAAGGGTTGTTATGAACGTTTACACACTATCCACAAGCGAGCATGAGCATAGATTAAATATTTTGGTAGTGTTAAATGAAGGAGAGGTAGCAAAAGCTACCTCTCCTTCATTGGATAAGATCAAAACTAAAATCTGACGCCAAAAAGTCCGCCATTTTCTGTATCGGTAATCTTAAGATCAACCAAATAGTCATCTAAGGTTGAAAGGCTCAGCCCATTTTGTTCACAGAACACGCGTTGAGACAGATGACTGGATTCGTATTGATCGAATAGGGTATGCCATTCTTGATGAGAGAGTCTTTTTGCCATTTCAAATCTCCTTGAGGTTGGAGATTTGATCTTATGGCGTGCCGAGATTGATTAGAATGTGGGGTTTATGACACGCTTACTATATTGCCATAGATTTTTCTTATTCAAACGAACCAAGTTGGATCTGTTCCTTCAACTTGATTATGCCCCAAAACCGTTTAGATTAAATACTCTTCCTCTATTCAAAAGAGTTTTCTTGCCCTACAAAAAGTTATCCGAGCTATAGTTAACAATCTTCATTACTATCAAATTTTATGCATAAGCCTTAGCTAGCAGAGTTTTCTATGGTAAATTTTCACTATAAATATCAATAGTTGTAAATAGTTAGTGCTTCGGAGATGGCTAGGTTATGGTTAATCAAAACGCAGAGCAAATTGCTCGCGACAAAATTGATGAGATGTTGCGAGAAGCAGGATGGGCTGTCCAAGATAAAAATAAAATTAACTTGAGCGATGGTGTCGGGCAAGCGATTCGTGAGTATCAGACTGATGTTGGTCCAGCTGATTATGTTCTGTTTGTAGATAAGAAAGCTGTTGGTGTCATTGAAGCCAAGCGAGAAGAAGCAGGCGAGAAGATAACTACGGTTGAAATACAAACTAAAGGTTACGCTAATGCAAAGTTGAAGTGGGTTAACAATAGTGAACCACTTCCATTTCTTTATGAAAGTACTGGTGTTATTACTCGTTTCACAGATGGCCGTGACCCTAAACCAAGATCTCGTGAAGTGTTCAACTTTCACAGACCAGAGACCTTACTAGAATGGGTTGAACAAGGTAATTCGCTACGCTCTCGCTTACAAGCTATTCCACCGCTAAACCCAAGCAACCTACCAGCTAAAGACCTTGGATTACGTGACTGTCAGGAAGTGGCAATTACTAACCTTGAAGATTCATTGAAGAAGAATAGACCTCGTGCCTTGATTCAAATGGCGACTGGTGCAGGTAAGACGTACACAGCTATCACATCGATATATCGCATCCTAAAACATGCAAAAGGCAAACGAATTCTATTCCTTGTTGATACCAAGAACTTGGGTGAACAAGCAGAGCAAGAAATGCTGAATTTCACGCCTAGTGATGATACCCGCAAGTTCACAGAGCTTCATGTTGTTCAACGGTTGAAATCGAAGTACGTCCCTAGAGATGCTGAGGTATGTATCAGTACAATCCAACGTATGTACTCGATTCTAAAAGACGAAGAGTTAGATGAAGCTCTTGAAGAACAAAACCCAGCAGAACAGCTCACTAAACCTAAAGAACCTGTACCTGTAGCATACAACCCTAAAGTGCCAATTGAGCATTTTGACTTTATCTTTATCGATGAATGTCACCGTTCAATCTACAACCTTTGGCAACAAGTCTTAGATTACTTTGATGGATTCCTTATTGGTCTGACAGCTACTCCTGATAATCGAACATTTGGTTTCTTTAAACAAAATGTGGTTAGTGACTATGACCATGAGAAAGCAGTAGCTGATGGTGTAAACGTGGGTAATGAAGTCTTCACGATCCAAACCAAAATCACTAAAGAAGGTGAGAAGCTACGAGCCAAACAGCAAGTTGAGCATCGTGAACGTGTTACTAGGAAGAAACGCTGGGAACAGCAAGATGAAGACGAAGCATATACTGCGAAGCAATTAGATAAGGATATCGTTAACCCAAGTCAAATACGTACTGTGTTAACTACTTTCAGGGATAGTTTGCCTCAAATCTTCCCTAATCGTGAAGAAGTACCAAAGACGCTTATCTTTGCAAAGACTGATAGCCATGCAGATGACATCATTCAGATGGTTCGTGAAGTCTTTGATGAAGGAAATAATTTCTGTAAGAAGATCACGTATCGAGTAAAGAAAGGCAAAACAGATGCAGATGGAAACGTAGTTGAGAAAGGCGAAGATCCTAAGTCTGTGCTTTCTCAGTTCCGAATAGGATACAACCCTAGAATCGCTGTAACTGTGGATATGATTGCAACAGGAACTGATGTTAAGCCTCTTGAATGTCTTGTATTCATGCGTGATGTGAAGAGTCGTAATTACTTCGAGCAAATGAAAGGACGTGGTACACGAACTCTTGATTTGGATGAGTTGAAGAAAGTGACACCATCAGCAACTACAGCTAAGACGCACTATGTAATTGTGGATGCAATTGGTGTTACCAAGTCTCTGAAGACCGCAAGCCAACCGTTGATTACGAAACCAACAGTCCCATTAAAAGATCTAGCAATGGGAGTCATGATGGGTGCTAGTGACACTGACTCGGTAAGTTCATTAGCTGGTCGATTAGCTCGCTTAAATAAGCAATTAGATTCCAAAGAACATAAGCGTATCGAAGCCTTAACAGATGGTGTAACTATCACGCAGATTGTTAAAGGTCTTTTTGATGCAATTGATGGCGATAAGGTTGAAGAAAGGGCACGCATCATCGCTGGTCAACATGGTGATATGGATCCTGGTGAAGAAAACAGAAACAAAGCACAGGCAGAAATGGTCAGTCAGTTCGCTAACATTTTTAATGGTGAACTGATTGATCTAATTGATACGATCCGTAGAGAAAAAGACCAGAAAATTGACCATGAAAATATGGATGAAGTGTTGATTGCTGACTGGGAAAAGGCTTCAGTAGATCAAGCGAAAGAACTTGCTGTTGAGTTTGGTGAATATCTAGAAGCTCACAAAAATGAAATTACGGCTTTAGAGATTTTCTACGATCAACCTCATCGTCGTCGAGAAATTACACACAGTATGGTTAAGGCTGTGTTGGATAAGCTGAAGTCAGATAAACCGAAATTGGCACCTATCAATGTTTGGCAGGCATATGAACGCCTTGATGATGTAAAAAGTAGCCAACCAATCACTGAGTTGACTGCTTTGATTGCATTAATCCGTCGTGTTGTTGGGATTGATGATAAAATCTCGAACTTTGATGAAACGGTTAAGAAGAACTTCCAGAATTGGGTGATGAAGCACCACTCTGGGAGTAATCCGAAGTTTACAAATGAGCAGATGGACTGGTTGCGTATGATTCGTGACCACTTCACAACATCATTCCATTTTGAGACCGAAGATCTTGATAGTACACCGTTTGATGGAAAGGGTGGTTTAGGGATGATGCATGAGCTCTTTGGTGATGAAATGAACAATATTATTGATGATTTGAATAGTGAGTTAGTGGCTTGATGATTAATAAATCGATTCCAGATTCTTGGGAATGGGCGAGTTTAGTTAATGACATTAACTATGTTCCAACTGGTGTACCAGAGTTCCAAGAAATAAAAGAATATTTTTCGACAGGTAGTATTGATGGAGAAAGTTATACACCAGAAGGTTCGTACAGCTATTCAGACAAGCCATCGAGAGCTAATAGGATTGGCATTAAGGGTGATGTTTTTCAAGCTCGTATGAAGAGTACCAATAAGAGCTTTATTGTTAATGATGCTCTCTCTGGTGCGCTCTTTTCGACTGGTTTTTTTCAATGTAGAAGCTATGCAGGAACAATCGATAGCAAATATTTGTCTTATTATTTTAGCTCAAGAGTTTTCGGTGAAATCAAAGATAAACTTTGCACTGGGAGTACACAGTCATCTCTTAATGATAAAGCTGCTATTAACATCCAGATTCCCATTCCTCCGATCAATGAACAAAAAAGGATCGTGGAAAGAATTGAGGAGTTATTCTCAGAGTTAGATTCAGGTATTGAGAGCCTAACTAAAGCAAAGCAACAACTGTCTGTTTATCGACAAACCCTTCTTAAACAGGCGTTTGAAGGTAAATTGACAGAGAGTTGGCGTATTGATAACGAAGATAAATTAACGCCTCCAAAAGAGCTGCTCATTCAAGTTCAAAAGGAGCGAGAGAAGATCTATCAACGTCAGCTCGAAGAATGGAATGTTGAGGTCAAGCTCTGGGAAGACAACGGTGAAAAAGGCAAAAAGCCAACTAAACCTAAATTACTAAAGAGTAACTCAGTTAATACTTCTGAAAATGGGAACAGTAAGGTTTGGTATAAAACTAGTTTAATTAACATATTACTGAGTAAACCCGCTAATGGTAAATCAGTTAGAGATTTACCAGGCGGCTTCCCCGTCTTAAGGTTAACTTCACTTAAATCTAAGTATGTTGATTTAAGCGAATCAAAAGAGGGACTTTGGACAAAGAAGGATGCTAAACCATACATTATCCATAAGGGAGATTTCTTGCTGTCAAGAGGCAATGGTAGTAAAAGGCTTGTTGGTAGAGGAGCCCTTGTTAATGAGATAAAATTTGAAGTAGCTTACCCTGACACTATTGTTCGATTATCTCTACCGAAAGAAGGCATAATACCAGAGCTATTCTCTTACTTTTGGAATTCCGCAGTTTTCAGAGAACAGATTGAAAACTCAGCACGAACTACAGCTGGTATATACAAAATAAATCAAGCTGTAATTTCTGAATATGAGTACCCTGTAATCTCCTTGAATGAACAGAAGCTAATCTTGACCCTCTTAGATGAGAAGATCTCTATCAGTGAACAAATAGAAAATGATATAGAGACAAACCTGATTAAAGCAGAGCTTCTTCGTCAGTCAATTCTTAAGAATGCATTCACTGGTAAGCTCGTTGCCCAAGATTCAGAGGATGAACCTGCAATTGAATTGCTTAAGAGAATAGCCATTGAAAAACAAAGAATTGCTGAGAAAGACAGAACTGAAAAGGCTGCTGCACGCAAGAAAAAATCGACGGCCAATAAGACGGTAAAATCATAATCAAAGTTGAGTGTTTAGGCAGTTAACAAGAAAAGAATAAGTGAAAAGAGAATGAACACACAAAGCATTGTTACTAAAGTTTGGAGTTTTTGTACAACGTTGCGTGATGACGGCGTTAGTTATGGTGATTACCTCACCCAAATTACATACCTCATCTTCCTTAAAATGGCAGATGAATACAGTAAGCCTCCATATAACCGTGATGTAGGCGTACCAGAAGAATACAACTGGAAGAGTATTAAATCCGAATCAGGAGCAGCACTGGAAGTTCAATATGTTTCTGTTCTTCGAGAGTTAGCTAAAAAGAAAGGGATGCTTGGTCAAATCTTTACGAAAGCTCAAAATCAAATTCAAGATCCTGCGAAACTGAAGCGTCTTATCGATATGATTGACGGTGAGAAGTGGGTTATGCTCGGTGCTGATGTTAAAGGCAACATCTATGAGGGCATTCTTGAGCGAAACGCTGAAGACACTAAGTCTGGTGCAGGTCAGTACTTTACGCCTCGTGCACTAATTTCAACGATGGTTAAGTGTATGAAGCCTCAGCCCAAGCAGACTATAGCTGACCCTGCTTGTGGTACAGGTGGTTTCTTCTTATCTGCTTATGATTACTTAACAGACAAAAATAACTATCAACTAGATAAAGAAGAAAAGGCATTCTTGAAGAGTGAAACGTTCTTCGGAAACGAGATTGTTGCCAATACTCGTCGCTTATGTCTAATGAACATGTTCTTACACAACATCGGCGAGATCGATGGTGAAAGCCTAATAAGTGGTGATGATGCATTGATTGCTCAACCATCAAAAACTGTAGATATGGTTCTTGCCAACCCTCCATTTGGCAAGAAAAGTAGCATGACATTCACCAATGAAGAGGGGGAACAGGAGACTGATGAGCTCACATACAATCGTCAAGACTTCTGGGCTACCACATCGAATAAACAGGTTAACTTTGTTCAGCATATCCGTAGTATGTTGAAAACGACAGGTCGAGCGGCTGTTGTACTTCCAGATAACGTATTATTTGAAGGTGGTGCTGGTGAAACAGTACGTAAGAAGCTAATGGAAAGTACAGAGCTTCATACAATCTTGCGCCTTCCAACTGGTATTTTCTATGCCAATGGTGTTAAAGCAAACGTATTATTCTTCGATAACAAACCTGCTCAGAAAGATGCTTGGACTAAAGATATTTGGATTTATGATTATCGTACCAATGTCCATCACACCTTGAAGAAAAAGCCGATGACGATGGATCATCTTGAAGACTTCGTTAAGTGCTACAATCCCGATAACCGTCATGATCGTACCGAAACGTGGAATGAAGAAACCAATCCCAATGGTCGCTGGCGCAAATACACTCGTGAGGATGTATTAGCTCGCGATAAAACCAGTTTGGATATTTTCTGGCTGAAAGATAAATCACTAACTGACCTTGAAAATCTACCAGAACCTGATGATTTGGCTGAAGAAATCATTGAGAATATGGAAGCTGGATTGGATAGTTTTCGTCAGGTTCTATCAGCGTTGAAATAGTAGATGAATACAAATAACAGCATTCAGCTTGGGAAGTTGAATGCTGTTTCTACAGACTTCCAATAGCTGCACAACTTATCCATGATCTGCACCTGTAAAACTGGACACATTACTAAGCGACTTTCGCATACCTAAAGTTATCCGCACTTTCCTAATTTAAGTGATTACTCTAAGTAACTTTTGTCCATAGACGTGTTGGGGCGACTATCGCTAACTCACTTTTTCCCCAAAATGGCTTGTGGTAAGTTGTGGTAAATCATTTACCACAAATTAAGGCTTTGATTGAAAGTTCACCAAAGGCGTGTCAGGCTATCTTTTATGGCGCGTTAGTGCCCCAGTCTAATCTAGCCTAGATTTACCCTAACATTTTTAAGCTATCTTATTTGCCTAATCGATTGTAATGCGATAAACCTAAAACATACCTTAGATTTAGTATGAGCATGTATTTAATGCGAGTGAAAATTGAACAAAATGAAGATGGCGAATGCTACTTCTTAATACCTGATGAATTACAAAAAGACTTGTCTTGGAACGAAGGTGATCCAATAGAATGGGTTGATAATGGTGATGGAAGTTTGACTTTAAGGAAGCTCAGTCAGCTCGAAGTATTAAAACTCAAAGCATTTGAAGATCCAGACGTGAAAGCTGAGTATGACCGACTAAAGGGTGATTCTAAGTTTGATATTTAGATAAGCTATTCTGGTTGTAGTCAAACTACCAAACAAGCTTTCTAATTATGAAACAGCCTGTTGCACAAACCATAGCTACACTCGGCATCTTCTAGCTCGAAAATGCCCCAACCTTGGTTAGAGTCTTTGCTCTGCTTAAACAACCCACGCTCCATTTTCCGTACTTTTGCTAATGCCATCACATCTGGTTGACGGATCTAAATGTACAGTAATCAATGCTGGCATAGTAGAGCTATCAGATGTATGAAGCCTTGGTAGCGTGAGGGGGATGCGTGCCAAACAAAGGTCACGGCACAGTAACTCGTTGAGCCCCCAAAGCAAGTTTGCGGCCACTAAAGCCTCTTGTCTCCAAGTAACCGTTTGGACAAGTTTTTCAATGACTGATAGCTAAGAATTGTATATATGAATATAGATGATATGGACTTTTCCCAGTTAGGCCTATTAAATGCAAGTCAACAAATGATGAGCCCAACTTTTGGCCAGCTTAGAGCAGATCACAATATAAATAAGCTAATTGATGACTTTGACTTTGACGACGCTCTTATAAAACTAGCGGGACTACTATACGAAGAAGAGCTCCATAGTAACTTGGTAACTACCGAGACTATGATTCATCAGCTTTTTCTATCTCAGCGTGGTCAGAAAGTAATGAATGCAGTTGAAATAGGTCGATTATTTGATGGCATTCATTCTACATATATTGGTTCATGGGAAGATCCGGCTGAAGATACGATGGTTGGGGTAGCCAATTCAATCAAAGGGTCATATATGTTCCTCAATGGGCTTTGGGAAAGCTCATGTTTCTATACACAAATCTTTATCGACCTGATAGATGGAATGCCAGACAACAAACCGTTTTCAGGTATAAAAAAATCAGTAAGAGCTATCCTCATTTTATCGAATGAGTCCATTTGTAGGAAAAGTTTAAAGCGTTATCAGAAAGGTAGTGATTACCCTCAATCTGAATGGGACTTCCATTCTTATATATCAACTGAAAAACGTAATATAGTCAGTTTTTCCTTGGATGACCTAACTCAATTGGGAGTCTCAGAGAAGGACCTTAAGCCATTTATTTTTGAGAACCCTGATCTCATTTCGCTTACTAATGAAGCTTTTGGAAGCTCCTCATTAGAACGTAAGCCTATTTACAAGGCACAAGATAGCACTTATATCTTAGCTTTACCAACAGCAATAAGTGTCGCAATTCGTCTCTTTGTGATCGAACAAGCCAATAGGTTTGGTTTATTAGATCGGCTACAACATGCCATGCAAGTCAGATATGCCAGATTCTTTTCTGAAGACTCGCGGTTACTGGGCAAAATAAGTAATGTACCGTTTTCACCATTTAGAGACTCAAACGGAAGTATTGTCGGTGCAGACGCTCTCGTTGGTATTGATGAGCAAAGGTACGTACATTTCTTACTGTTTTTTGACGACTTTTGCGACTATCAAAATGGATTTGTTAACGGTGCATCGACTTCGAACTCTTACTTAGAAAGTGCTATTGCGGAAAGAATTAAGAAAGCGTATAGCTACTCGTCAAAAATAGATGGGTTTAAGAGCGGCCTTAGCATTCTTATTGGCTGTGGTTGGGGACGTTCAGTTATGATATCACTTGAAGGTGAATCGGAGTCTAGCAACTGGCTTTTAGAATCTGTCCCTGCACCTGATTTAGATACATTCAATCGAATCACTAGTATGAATCCATTTACTTTCTGGCGGTTGATTGAAGCTAAACACAGAGTACTTGATGTTGGAGTCCACACTCAAAATGTAAACGGCTTACTCAATCTATATAGCTGGGCCAAAGATAACGATTTTAACATTATCCCTCATTCAGCATTTGATGAAGACGTTGGTAACTTATCATCAATATTTATGATGATCACACAGAATGCTCTGTTAGATGTTCGTTGGGAAGTTCAAAATGAGGACGATATACATAAAGTTTTAAACCCGTATGGTGAGGTAATTTCTGTCAGAAGGTTGACTACAAGTAGCTACTTCAAAGAAGATCGTTTTAAACCAATTTATGCATCGGTAGATAACCTTGAAAATGGTCAATTGCTAGGCTTGATCGAAGGGAATCTATGCTCATGGTGGTGCACTCCTTTACATAATGAAAATCAGAATAAAGACCTTTTATATAGATTGTGGCATGGAGTCTGTAATTGGATATGTAGGACTGACTTGGCGCTATCTGAATTGGCCTGCTCTTCATCATACGCTAATGTTTGTTTTAAGATTGAATTTGAAGATGTTGATGTCCCTACTCAAGTATCTCAAGTACTTGCCCCCGAAACTCTAAGCAATTTAATAAAGACCTCTACATCTGTAGAAAACGGCATTCTGCATATAAGCTGTAAGTTCTTAAAAAACTATTTTCTTGCATTTCATCGAGCTGACAACGTTGCTGAGAGAACCATCATAAAATCATTGCTTACTGTTTTTATAAAAGAGTCTGTTGAATGTAATGACCATAAGGAGCTAGTTGAAAGTATTTTAGGTCATGTTTTTACAGATAATTATGGTAAAGAAGTGCATATGCTCACCGCACAATCCTTTCTGGATTACGTCAAAATGAGCTTACCTGAACCTTTAGCATTAGACCGTTTTGATGATGCCACCATTAAAATTGGGTTAGCATGGATGTCGAAAAGCCATACCGAGCCATGCAATATCTACGGCAAAACTGAATGCACGCAATATTTACAAGACTTAACTTTGAATCTTTGGAAGGAAATTCAGTCATATTTGGGGTCTTTTAACAAGAAAGCACTAATTATTTTCTTGCTTGAAAACCATACTGCTGTAGAAGCAGATATTGAGCATTGGCAGCGTACTTTCAAAGCCATGCTGGGACTCCATAATGATAAAGATGATGTATATTCAGTCGCATTGGAGCGAATTTCTTCAAATAATTCTGCACTTACGGGGTCTAGGATTCTTATTGAAATGGCCATCTGTGAATCCTTAGATGATGGCGGAAAAGTTCCAAATCATCTGGATTTAACTAAGCTAATAACTTTTGCAACTGCAATTTTCCAATATGGCAATCTTTCAGATTCGATTATGTATGAGTTGGTTAAGCCCCATCTAAGGCTTTCCACATATGGTGATGTACAATTCGATCACACTGCGTATGACACTGTAGTAAACCCTTACGGTAAGTCCGTTCAGACAGTGATGATAAACCATGCTTCAAATAAATATGATGATCATTTCTCTGAACCAGAAGTTCATGAAAAGGTTGCCGGTCTACTAGGTCAAGAATTCGAGGCTGCTTGGCATGAAGAGTTTGGGGTATCTATCGATGAAGCCAGAAAAATCTTAGATGTTTTTGAAAATATTGGGGTCGAAAAAAACAAAGCTGTCTATGAAATCTCATGCTCAAAGCTGTTTTATCAATCGAATACTAGTGGTGTATCTGATGCTGCGTTGAAAGCTTTTATGGATAGATTTACTCTACCACAAAGATCCAGCTGGATGGCCTTATCTTCAGGTTATCGTGTAAGCGATATTTCTCCATGGAGATATCGACGCAGGTTGTCATTGACAGCGCGGCCATTAATCATACTTGGCGATAAGCTTGTTATAGCCCCAAGCTTAATACGAAGAGGGGTTTTGTATTGCTTATCCAATTCATTTGACGCAACTCTAGACGGCTCATTTTTCAACACTAAAGCGATGAAAAAATGGATTGGAGAGCAACGAAATAAGTCGGGGCACAGATTCAACCAAGAAGCTGCTGACAAATTCAGTAGCTTGGGTTGGAAAGTTGAGGCTGATGTGAAGGTCAGCAAGATTCTTAAAAAAAGAACCAAGAAAGACTTTGGAGATGTTGATGTGCTCGCATGGAACCCTTCAGAAAAAATTGTCTACCTCGTTGAATGTAAAGACCTAGAATTTGCCAAAACTCAAGGTGAAATAGCTAAACAAATATACGAATTTCGTGGTGTAACGAAATCAGATGGCAAACCTGATCGCCTAAAGAAACACATGGACCGCTTCTTAGTTTTGGATGAAAACATTGATAAGTTGAGGGATTACTTGAAGCTCGAATCTATAAACGAATTGAAAGTAATGTTGTTGTTTAGGCAGACCGTTCCTGTTTCGTACGATAACGCTGACAGTGATATACCCGTTACAGTTGGCTTCTTTGACGAACTAAATGTCTAATTCAATGATCAAAGAATTGAAATACCGTTGTAGTGATTGAGTGAATTTGGTGGTTACTTGATTCTAGATTTGCAATACCTGAACTTATTCGTGAGGTGCTAATTTAGCAAATTCACTGATTTATTTATGTCCATCTTCGTTTCAGCCTATTCGGGCTGAAACATTGTAAGCGCATCATAAACCCCGCATTCTAATCGTCTATCCCGAATAATAAGATCAAACCTCCAACCCAAAGGAGATTTGAAATGGCCAAACGACGCACTAACCAAGAATGGCGAACCCTGTTCGAACGCTATGAATCCAGCCAGCTATCACAACGATTATTCTGTGAGCGTAACGGACTGAGCCTCTCCACTTTTTACGCTAAGCGCCAACAGTTAAAGCACATCGAAAAACCGAACACGGTTGGCTTTGTTAAAGCAGAAGTCGTTGAAAAGACCGTAAGCGCATCATAAACCCCGCATTCTAATCGTCTATCCCGAATAATAAGATCAAACCTCCAACCCAAAGGAGATTTGAAATGGCCAAACGACGCACTAACCAAGAATGGCGAACCCTGTTCGAACGCTATGAATCCAGCCAGCTATCACAACGATTATTCTGTGAGCGTAACGGACTGAGCCTCTCCACTTTTTACGCTAAGCGCCAACAGTTAAAGCACATCGAAAAACCGAACACGGTTGGCTTTGTTAAAGCAGAAGTCGTTGAAAAGACCACAAAGTATCAAGCCACTCACGTTACCGTTGCCAATATGACCCTGCTCGTCAATGATATTGAACTGAGCATCCCACAAGGCACGCCAGCGACCTATCTCGCAGAGCTTATCGGTGCGTT
>NZ_VHTA01000015.1:0-50611 GCF_030851525.1 Vibrio sp. 2017_1457_13 | reverse complement strand
GAAGGAGTCTTGATTGATTTAGCAGCTTCGCGAGCGAAGGCTTCTAGAGCTTTCTTATCCATATTGCTTATCCTTAGCCATGACTGGCTTAATTATAAGCAGATACACAATTTAAATTACAGGCTCATAACGGATTCATGATAAAATAACTACCTTAAGTCAGGAATCAACTTTATGTTTGCATTATCAAAAGGATCGATATCTTTAAAAAGCTTAGATCGACTCTCATCGTATGTCGTGATCAGTTCACTGCTGGTATTTTTTACGCAGCACCTGTACGAAAACCACGTATTTCAGTACATCGATACTTGTGTTTTGATCTATTTTTCGCTGGAATTTTTCTTGAAAGTACACGTGCTGTCGTGGAGAAAATATTTTCAGTCTCCGTCCTATCAGTTTGACTTCTTTTTGCTGGTTGCCAGCCTGGTCGCCATCCCTATCGCCAATATCGATAGTGTGATCTATTTACGGGTGTTCAGGTTAATCTCGGTTATCCGCGTGTTCAAGATCATCCCAAATGGTTCACAAGTTCTGAACGGATTAGCCCGGGCGATCAAAAGCTCCAAAGCGGTGTTGATCCTGCTTTTCTGCCTGTTGTGCTTCTTTTCACTGATTGGATTTATCCTATTTTCCTCCAGCGTTCCCGACTATTTCAGTACTCCATTGACATCACTCAACACTGTCTTTGAGATATTTACCATTGAGAACTGGGGCGCATTGCCGGACTCTATCGATAAAACTACCCAGCCTCTTCTGCACGCCAGCGTCAATGCCTTTACAATCATCGTCCTGGTCTGCGGCGGCTTTATTGCGGTCTCTCTGGCGAATGCGGTGTTCGTTGATGAACTGGTTAGTGACAACAATGATGACCTCAAGCGGGAGGTGCTTGAGCTAAGGCGAGAGAATCGTGAAATTAAACGGCTACTTACCGAGATAAAGCAAAAGATTGAGTAAAAATCCGCCTTCTTAGAAGGCGGATTTGGTTTACAGCCCCCTGAAAGGGGGCATACTCGCGCTGTTAATTCATCTTCAACTCTAACTGCGCCTCATATTCTTGATCTTTCTTGTCTTGGTGTCTGACGTACCGTCTGATGATTTATTCATTTACGCCAACCGTATCAACAAAGTAACCTCTTGCCCAAAAATGATTCCCCCAGAGCTTCTTTCTTATGTGGGGGAATTTGTTAAACAACCGAATTGCCGAACGTCCTTTCAATACTCCCATCAACGTGGAGATAGAAACTTTTGGTGGAACTATCACAACCAGATGAACATGTTCAGACTGAACATTTAGTTCCAAAACCTCACAATCTTTCATATTACATAAAATATAGATTGAGCGATAAAGCTCCTTATCTACATTACCTTTCAGGATCTTGAATCTGTATTTCGGCGTCCAAACTATGTGGTATTTACAACGCCAATGGACATGTGATGAACTTCTGTAATCGCCCATGTTTTTTGTTTCCTCTTACTTATGGTGAATAAGAGGTTTACTTCTAACATGGGTACTTCTTCGGGCAATAGCCCTAAGGTTCAATCACCACCGCCCAGGGCGGTGGTTTAGGGATGACAATAAAAACGCCTCTGATTCAGAGGCGTTGTAGGTTATGCAATTTCCAGCGTATTATTGTTTTCCAGCAGGGCCATAAAATCATCGTTAGATCTGATTTTCAGATCGATTTTCATGAAATCAGCTATCGCTTCAACGTCAGAGTTGACGTTACTGTCATCATTGATGGTTCTTGATAGATGTTCAGTCAGCGAGCGAAACTGCAGTTTATCCCGGGCCAGTTTGGCTATCGACGCCTGTTCAAACGCATCTGTATTGTCTTTGATTTGCTGAATTCTCATCTCAAAAACTTCTTTAACCCGCTTAGTGCGCAGCTCGGCCTTAGTTGAAAAAATATCGACCTGATCAAGCAGCCAAACCACCAGGGCTGAACCAATCCCGGACACCATGATGCTGGTCGCCTCTTTGAGATGCTCACCCACCACAGGGATCATGTCGACATAGGGTGATATCACCTGCTCAAAGGTGAAACTCACATAGGTGACCACGGTAGTGGTAAGCAACTTGGTAATCGCATCGGCTTTTTGCGTCGGAGTACTGTCACTGAACAAGATCTTGATCGCCTGAATTATGGCATTAAATCCTTCAGAAATGATTTTCAACGCCCGTTTTAACATTCCAACAAACAGGTTAACAACCGCATTGATCAGGTACTTGACGAAGTTTTTCAGTGCATCCTTGATAACATCAAACCCGACATGTTCCAGGTTCACCGTGATGTAATGATACGCTCTCTTGAACCGTAAACCTATCGCATCTAACTTGGAATAGGTCTCAAGATCATGGAGTACACCATGTTGGAGAATGTCTCGCAGCTCAAAGAAAATGGGCTTAATGATAAGGATGATGAGCTCACCGATACCCTTTTCTTCCAGCTCATCTTTCGCCTGACCGTAGGCTTCCTTCGCCAGTTTTTTGCCCATGTTACGATCTGTTTTTAGCTTATTAGCCACCACTTTGTTCAGATCACTTTCGATCGCCGCCTTTGCTGTTTTTTCGGCCTCCAGGGCATTATCCAGCGTTTTTTTCGTCGGCAGGTCGTTTAACTCCTGCTGTTCCGACTTGGATAGGGTTCCCGCTCTTTGCTTATCCTCAAGCCGGCATCGCTTATTCTCGACCCACTGCTGGTATTCACTCCAAGATTTTTCTCCTTTTGACGTGTTGAGCTTTCCGGAGATATTCTTAAAGTTCGCGTCCTGGTTGAGCGCCGTTTTCAGGTCATCGAGCGAAATTGCTTTACTCTGACCATATTCCTCAAAAGCATGTTTCAGCGGAATCTGGTGATCAACATTAATCTCACTTTTGGAATAGTTTCCCCCCTGCTCTTTTTTCGCCTGGTTGATCACATCGCTTCGCCGGTATAAATAGCGTTTCTGCCCCTGATCATTGACTTCAAGCTCACTTTCGATGCGTCGGTTGTTTTTGATACGTCGGTCCAGGTAGTCATCGAGCTTATCGGTATCTTCGACTATCTTGCGCTTACCTTTGTATGGCCCCTTATCGTCTCGCTGCTTGCGCGTATGCTCATCCAGACGTTGTTTATCGAGCCGATGATCGGCCACCATACTCGCCGCCCCATCATAACTGAAGCTCTGTAACTCACTCACCAACCGGGATGCTGTAAGCCCCTTTTTTGACAACTTGAGTTTTGGGTGGCTAACCAGTCCGTCACACACGTTCAGCAGGATCGGCTTAACCAGTGACTCGCCGATGTCCGCTTGACTATCGGCCATTTGCTCCTCAATGGTCTGTAACACCTCCAGGCTGTATCGCAGATCGTACAGTTCGACATCCAGCAGCACTTTGCTGGCCTGCAGTGGCGAGCAACCCTCAAGCCGCTCAACTAGCTCGGTACTGGACAATGCCTTGATCTCAAAATCTTGCTTGCTTGCCATCATTACCTCCTCATGCGCACAAAGAGTGTGACTGAGACATCTCGTACACCGCTTTGGCTTTCTCGCTGTCGGCAGCAATGAACTCACCCGACTCTGACAAGTAACCCAGATTTGCCATCTGTTTCAGGACGATCGACAAGTTAAACAGGGCACGAAACTCTTCCAGGTGAACAATCGGCAAACGCTTAAAATCGAGTTTGTGGGCAAACACATCGCTGTTTTCAGTCATCTGGTGCATGCGCTGGGTCTGGATTCCGTATTCGAACCGGTCTAGTAACTTGCTGTAGTTGGCCACCAGTTCATCGAAATACACCAGCACGTTATCGATTGACTCTTCGATCACCCTAAGTTGCTTCTGCTGTGCCTCCAGCTTGGTGATCTCTTCACTTACACGCGTGCGCTCTTGCTTGGCACTCTCGAGCGACTCTTTGGCTTTCTTTCGCGAGAAGAAGCCCAGGGTCAGCACTATACCTAGTGTATCCAACAGGCCCATCTGGTTAAAATCAATCAACATGATCTCAGATTTCGCCCTGACACCACGCTGCGATTTGATCTCTAGGATGCTGTCATCGAATAGCTCTTCAAAAGGCTGCCCCTTAACCGTAACGTTGTGCATCCGCTTTGATACCTTGATAAAACGCTCGAAGTGGATCGCGTAAATGTCCTGCTTCTGACGGTTGATCCGGCTGATCTTTGTCTCGATACTGGCGGATATCTGCCTAACTTCTTGCTCGTAAATCTGCTTGGCATCGGCAAACCGTTTTTCCGTTTCGGCAATGATTGATTCCGCTTCATCAGCATAGTGCTTACCCGTAAAGGCGTTCCACACCTTAGAGCACGCCTGCTTTACAGCACCAAAGGCTCTCGATACGCTACTTTTTGCCGCACTAATTTTGCTTGAACACCAACGTCCTAAGCCGCTAAATAAACCCATACATTATTCCTTATCAATCATGGCGTAGCCTTCTGCCACCATATCGTTCATGGCGCTCACCCAACGCTGCATCTTATTCGCTTCATAGCCGTCGATCGCCAGCGCTTCGCTAAGCTTGGCCATAAATGCCTCTTCCTCGGTACACACTTCACCGTCAGCCAACAGGATCCCGAACAGTTCAACCAGTATGATGCGTTTGCTTTTCCCTTTTGATTTTGCCAGCACTTTGATCACGGACTCAATGTTGTCCTGCTTGGTCAAGGCATGATCCGTCAGACCACATTCCTGCACAAACGACTGAAAAACCATCTGCTCTTCGGCCTTCTGCTCACCGTTCAACCCCATGGCGTATTTCGCCAGTTCCAGGAAATTCTTCTTCTCGCCAATATTCAGTTCAGATAAGTACATGTGTTGTCCCCAGTAATTAGTACTCTGTTTCTAGTTTTTGTTTTTCGTTGCCTTCCGGATCATAGACAGTCTCAATACGCTTACTGATTTCGCCAGCATCGTCATACAGGTATTCAAACACCAGATTTCCGGCCTGATCGAATTCGCAGCCCCGCACCGGTTTTCCGTCATCATTAAACGTCATCTGGTATTTGAGCTGGGTACCAGCAAAGGTATCACTGCTGCGTTTTTTGCCGTTTTCATAGTAAATTTGCGTCACCTGGCCGGAGTGCTTGTCCTCGATCTGGGTCACTTTGCAATCGCCTAGCCGCTTGACGAAATCGTCCGTGTCAATCGTCAGCTCCTGATGTCTGGCCAGTTCATTGGTCAGGCTGACTAAGTTATCGGCCCGTAACTGTTGGATCTGGGTGGTTAACTGCTCAAGCTGGGCAATACCGGCCTGCTTGGCCGCAAAATCGCGCTTCTCATCCAACTGCTGAAGCGTTTGCAGCAAGGCTTTCAGGCTGCTGTGGGACTGACCCACCAGCTTCTGCACGTGGATTAACTCTTCGCTCTGTTTTTTCGCCAGTGACCTAGCACTTTCCGCCTGAGTGCGTGCCAACTCAGAGTGCAGGTGACGGCTTTCCTGATGCTGCTCCTGGCTCAATGCATGCAGAGCCTCGATCTGCCGTTGCTGCTCTGCAGTCTGCTGCGCTATCAGGCCATCGGTTCTCTCTTGGTTGCTTTGCATCGCAGACAAGCTGGCCCCGATGCTGGTGTGCTGCTCCTGCAACTTTTGCTCCAACGCCAGCGCTGCACCTTTTAGCTCAGCCTCGGTCGCGGCAAGCTGTGAAGAGAGCTGAGTCAGCTCGCTCACCACTTCTTTCTCCGCCGCAGACAGACGCGCGATCACTTGTGCGCCCTGCTGGTTAACTTCAGCAGTAACGTGCTGAATGATGTCTTTCATCACGCTGAGCAACTGGTCCGTTTTATCGCTGAGTTGTTGGCCGAGCTCACCAGCCTGCCGGTCCATTTGCGTACTGTGCTGTTCAAACCGGGCATTGACCCGCTCAGCTTTATCGAGTGCCCATTGCTGCATCTGATGCTTTTTGTTGATGGAGATAGCTTGCAGTAGCACGATCAAGCCAGCACAGCCAACCAATGTCCAAAATAGTAGCTCTAACGTAATTTCCATTATTGTTCCCTTAAACAGGTTTTTAGTTTGTTATTAAGTATCAGGAGACCGATGCCATCGGCTGGATCTCGATATCCCAAATATTGTCGCCGAAACTGTTGAGCCACTTTTTCAGGTAGAGCGAATCAATCACACTCGCGCTGATATACAGCGAATCATCACGCTCAACGACTTGCTGGTCCGGTGACAGTGGTGTTTCGCGCAGAAAGTAACCATCAGACTTGGTGATGCAGAACTGTAGTCGGCACTGTTGACCTTCGCCAAAACAAAACCTTCCGTCCGCATCGTATTTTGCCAGGTCAAAATCCTCCGGCCGGTCAAAGGTGAAGGTGGACAAGTGCGCGCTGGTCACCCGGTGGATGGCTAAAGTTCGCTCATTCGTGTAACCTTCAAAACGACAGACCAGGTAAAGTCGGTTGCCCTGCTGCGCGATGCCAAGTGGCATGACGGTCGCTTTTTTCGGTTCGTCTTTGCTGTTGGTGTATTCCAGACTCAGCCACCGGTCTTCGTACAGACCCTGGCTGATGTTCCTAAGTACTTCCTCGTCCAGATGTGGGGCGAGCAGAGGCTGGGTTTCACTCACAACTCTGACCTTTTTCAGCCAGTTTCGCTCTTTTTTGTTAGGTGAAGTCAGATTAAGCTGGTAGTCCGCCTCATGAAAGAACCCGTCCATGGCAGCCAACACCCTGCTAGGCAAAAGGCACATCAGGTATTCCCGCGCTAGGTGAAACAGCAGGGATTCCTGGGCTGACAGGGTCGGTAGACTGAGTACTGCGTTGGTTTGGGTCAGCTTATAGCCATAAGGTTTGCTTTTGTCGTTGCGGTCAAGGTTAAACTGCTCTGATAAGGTTTCCATGATCCTCTGTAAGGTGCGGATATCGCGCTCAATTCCCACCTCAGCCAACTGGCTCTGCAGCTCTTTAACCGTGATGTACCTGGACTTTGGAATGCGCTTGAGGATTTCAAGGGCCAGGTTTAGAGATTCATTCAGAGATGACTTTTTTTTCATTTTAAGCTCATTTGGATATGGCATCTCGTGCGTCGAATGGCAAAAACTATCACAAAGCCGCTATGTATTGCGTGATTTAAGCCTGATTTATATCAGATTTTTTTGATAGAAATTATACTCATATCGTTTATGACGATTTTACCGCTAGCTGCGTCAAAATATGTCGGATGCAAAATACTGATTTAGGCAACATCAAAGCCATTTTTATACAGACACATTGACTCAGTGCGTCATTAAAATGGGTAAGACATAAAAAGTCGATTATAAATCAGCAACTTAAAAGTGGCAGAGAGATAGGGATTTAAATCTCATCTTTATGAAAGCCTATATATCAAGCTATTGAATTTACTAACTTTCTATGCTCATCAATCAAATATCATGTTGACGAATGTTAATCACAAGCAGTACCCAAAAACAATCGAACTTACCAAGAACATCAAGCATACAAGCAAAAACATTCTCCAGCATCTCTTCCTTATCCAATACAATATTAAGACTCAAAATAAGCCGCACACATCATAAAAATGAATATATCTGAAATCTGCAGTAAATGTGCTCAAGCCAACGAGTCAAGCTCACATGGCGTGACTCTTAACTTGAAAAACACCGCTCAATTTAAATTACAGGCTCATTCAATCTCCACTCGATGATTTACACTACGCTGCTTGCTATAGCTGTGTCATATAAATGAACCAGCTCTCTTTTGATAAATAATCACCGACCTAGTAAACATTTTTCCATCCACTCATAGACCTCACTCTCTACCCAAGCCACAGCCCTACCACCCAAACTCACTGATTGCGGAAACTCTCCGTCATTCATTTTGCGGTAAATCGCTGAACGGCTCAGAGCAGTCTTTTCCATCACTTCTTTTAGCTTTAAAAATCTCATGGGACGTTCTCCTATGTCTGTGGTCCTCATGGGATAAAGCGATGGCGTAAAAAAAGATGGTGATGGATTAAGCCTTGGTGCGACAAGGCTTAATCAAAAAAATTTCGGGCATATGTAATTAACGTGTATCCCGTTAATGAACCTCACTCGGAGCCTAATATGACCGATTACACAAAAAAGCAGCGCTATCAGGAAAATGAAATCCTAGAGCATGCGGCTGAGATACTGGCTACGCGCTACGTGCGTGGTGATGCACTAACTAACCCTGATGCCACCAAAGAGTATGTGCGCTGTAAGCTAGGCAGCCATGAGCGTGAAGTGTTTGCCTTATTGCTACTGGATAACCAAAACCGACTGATTGAGTTTAAAGAGCTGTTCCACGGCACAGTTGATGCGGCCAGCGTCTACCCTCGTGAAGTGGTCAAAGCCGCTTTAGCCTGTAATGCCGCCGCCGTGATATTCGCTCATAATCATCCATCCGGTCAGCCTGAGCCTTCAGAGGCTGACAAGCGCATTACACAACGTTTAAAAGACGCCTTAGCGTTAGTCGACATTCGGGTATTGGATCATATTGTGGTCGGTGAAGGTTGTGTCTCTTTTGCTGAAAGGGGACTGTTATGACCGTCCAACAGACCATCACTACGAGTGTCGAAACGACATTAGCCGCGCCACTGACTCAAGTGCTACGCCGCTTTACTATCCCCGAGCATGCCAAACGGATCGTCATGAACTGTCGCCAAACCCGCTATTACCGAACCCGACAAGGATTACCCCCCATAGAGCTACAACTTGTCCGTCACAGCGCGACTGACGTATGGCACATCGTCATAATGGCGAGCTTTTCCTACCCCCATCAGCAAAGCACTTCACTAGAGCTCGATCTCTATTTTCATTTGCCCAATGGCTGGTGCTACCAAGCCGACGCTGGCTCAGCCAGTCTGGCTCATGATGAAGTGCAAACCTTATTGTCTGTCTGGACGACAAGCTTCGCGAGGCATCTTGCTCGACGTGCTTTTGATGAGATCACGGTAAGTGTCATCACCACTCAATAACGCCACCGATCACTTCGTGGCTTCACCGAATATCACAAGGAGAACTTATGTCTCAACTCACCTTTGTAACGTCTACATTGCCCATCTCGCACAAACTGCATAACGTATTGAACGAGCAGCTTAGTGCCTCCTCGCTGAGTTCATCCGCTTTAGAAGCGCAACGCTTGCTGGTGTTTCACTTTCGAGATAAAGCCTACAGCGCCGAGAATGGCGGATTTCATCCGGTTGAAATAGCGCTCAGCAAAATGGCGGATGCATGGCATATCGATTATCTGACCGAGTTTGCTTACTTTGGTCATCCCTACCCTGAGCTTGAACGTTGCTTAGATTTTGACTTTCAACGTGGAGAATTCTTCGCGGCTTATCAAGGATGGCAACCCATCAAGGGCAGTCATGAAGCCCAATCACTCTATCAACTGTGGGAGCATAACTTTCTCGCTTACGTAGAGATGGGGGTATTTGATGATATTACTTTACGTTGATAACTCGACAGTCGTAGAGCGACGAAGCCTTTATCTATAAGGCTTCGTCGCTCTTTCACATTAACGTTTGTGATGGTGTGTTGGCTTGGCTAACGCATAAGCTTCATCGATTTGCGGACAGCATCGCTCTGCTCGACGCACCTTGATGTATTTGGCTGAGCGCAGTTTTTCCACGATCTGCCAATAGTCACGATAAGCGACAGGCTTATTGTCGGCTTTACGCCAACCTTTGCGTTTCCAATTGTCCAACCACTCATTAAAACCACGCACACAAAAATCACTGCGCATGACTATCTCATCATCATCCAAGGCATACTCTAACCCCTCTATCAGTGCGATCATTTCCAGCTCGGTATTGTTGACCGATTTATCGAGGTCAATAACGTAATCTCGGACTTTTAGACCGTCCTCATCATAGATAACCAATGCCAATGCGCTCTGCTCTTGTGTACTCGATATGCCGATGTAAATGGTGTGGGTTTGTTGTGTGCTCATCTGTTGTTTCCTTATCAAAATATCAGCCAATCTGCTGGGTTCATTAGATAAGGCAAGGACGTAAAAAAATATTGTCATCATTGTATTTTAAGGAGGCTCTATGTCGTCACCGCCCCCCACATCGCAAAGCGCATTAGCGCGATTTTTGCTGACGGTGGCCTTGATTGGCAGTCGGCAATTGCAACGTCAATGCCAACGCATCCAGCGTGATATTGACGCATTGAGTGATGAAGCCCTACTCGCTTGGGTTCAACGCTCCCCTACATGGAGCCTACGCCGTTGGCTCACGGTGGCAGAGCTGATTAAGCGAGGCCATCGATGGCGAGATATTCATCCACGCCAATGAACGGGCATCTGACGTCGCACCTCTGACTAAGATGGCCGTCATTAATTGTGTCTGTTTTCTGCCATGGAGTGAGGCAATGGCCCCGAATAAGACCACCAGCATCGACCAACTGCTGATTGTCCTTGAGTTATATCATCGCATTCCGTTTGGTCGTAAAGTCACCGCTGGCCAGCTCCATCAACAGTTAGCGGAAGTGGGGATCCATCGAGACATTCGCACCGTTCAACGTAACTTAGAATTGGTGGTGAAATTTCTTGATGTCGAGAAAGACACACGAGATAAACCGTATGGTTATAGCAAGCGATTAGGCACTCGCCTTACCTTGGGACCACGAGAAGCCATCTTACTGGAAACGGCACTATCGGGTTTGAAAGCCGCATTTCCAACCGCTTATCATCCGGTGATTGAAGGTGCGTTTGCTCCTTTCTCTCGTCGCAATTCTCCAACCGCTAAAGTGGACATTCGTCCCTGTCGTCCGTTGATTGAAGAAAGCAAAATGGCTCTGTTTGAGCGACTCTGCTTTGCTCTGCATTATCAGCGAGAAATCAAATTGCAGCTCTCACCGCACACTTTGCCGTATTGTTGGCCTCTCGGATTGAGATGTGAACAGGAGCAGTTTTATTTGATTTATGAGTACCAGCACACCCGCTATGCCATCCCCCTAAACGATATTAAGGAGGTCTCTGTCAGTACCTTTGAATTTACTTACCCAAGCCACGCAATGAGCGATATTCACCTCGATAGCTTGGCTCCTTTTCCCTCTTTACCCACCCTATCGTATTCATCCGGCATCTGATGTCGCAGACTTGAATACCATAGCGCTGTTTCCACTCCTTACTTTGGGTGATAAGTGCCCCAAGTCAGGCCAGAGCTTTGGCATACCAATCACGAGTCACGTCATGGGTCCACTTGTTAACTCCAACCCATGGCGGAGTAGGCAGACTCATGCTCGTTATTCGGAATGCACAAGCCGCTGATCCAGCGCTATCAGTGTCAGGGGGAGAGCTCAGCTCTCTCCCTGTTTTGGTTTTACGACCATCATTACTTAGGAGATAATCATGAACCTTCACCGTACCCTATTGATCCTCGCCACCACCGTGAGTGCATCCTCTTTGGCTCACCCTGTTGTAGAAACACTATCCACCCAGTTAATCACACAGCAGTTGCCGACAGGGCAGATTGAGCAACAACTCGATGAGTGGTATCAAATCGAATTAAAGCAACTGGACCGCCACGCTCAGCGCCTTTCTGATCGCATCCCGGTTAATGAACGCCGAAAAATGGCCCAAGCTTCTCTCGAACAGGAATACCAATCACTTAAGTTAAAACTAATACCATAATGGCAAAAAGCCGGAGTACATCACTCCGGCTTTTTTAAATAATTAGCGTCTTAATTTACCTGCCCAGTTGAATCTATATCAATGCTGACGGTCAGTCGATACCGTGATGGTGAGGGGAGCATAGTTCGATGAACGTTGAGAAGTGGACCCCGATGGTTGGACACATAAGCAGTGTAGTGACTCTCTAGATACTCTAGTGAACGTGGCTCATATGGGCATGTGTGAAGAACTACCCATGGTGCCCCTAACTAATCATAACGAATAGATAGGGGAGCGTCCCCCTCTTATTTAAGTTCGAGAACACCCAAAACTTCGATACCTATCCTCAGAACACTTGGTCTCGACTTTAGCTAAGTAGCTGACCCGTTTAAATAGTTCATTTATTTGTTGGTCAAATTTATCTGAATTAAATTCTAACCAATAGGTTGGGTTCTTAGGGAAGTGGACCAAAGTATCACCTTCATCGGTATTAATACCCAATGTTCGACACCAAGCTTTTTTTATCATGTCTGATAAGTTACCTTTTTGTTCAAACCGTCCAAGGGAGTGGTATACGTCTTTGTTCAACAACAAAACGAGATGATAATGGTGACGACTCAATAATGTCCCTTTTTCCTTGCACCAAACATATCGTACCTTGCAACTACGAACCGTCTGACCTCGTCTTTTTTTCCGGCTGAGATCTGCTTGAATCTGAGCGTCCAACGAAGCAATAAAGTTCTTTATGACACTTGAGCCATCTGGTTGTAGATTCGATAAATGTAAGTCGACTCTAATCGCTGTCGTTCGAGGGTATTGTTTAACGGCTTTATCAATCGTGTCGTACAATCTATCGAGATAGTTAAGAACTAAATCACCTCTATGTGTCAGGATTGGTAATCCGTTAAATGTTTCACTTCTCGTTGTTTTGAGTTTATTAGTTCTGAAGCTCATCGCTATACCTTTTAGTTAATGTGTCTGGTATAGGATGGTTAGGTGTAGTTAATTTTTAAGTTGGTAACGTCTACCTAACGTGTGATGCTGTGTTGTGGTCGAGCAATGAACATCAAAGTAATAATATTACCATACCTCAGTGGCCACATGGTCAATAGGTCCTCAAGTAGGCAGTCAATTCTAGTTTTCACCCGAAACTTATCAGCAAATCACAGCTGCTCTATCTACTTTCGGTGATAAACCCTAGATTCAAAGTATTGAAACTACTCTGAAATAAAGTACCAGCCATTGGTACTCATGTATTGTTTTTCGCCCAAATCGAACAGGTGGTATGTGCCTTGAGCACTAAGTTCTCCTTGTCTGCATCATAAAGACGCTTTTCAAGAAAATTCACATTAGGGTAAGGTATTAGACTGTCGATTTTCAGCTCATAGGTGATATTTCCAACAATATATGACGCAGAAATGTTACAGGAAGGATACTTACCCAACATCTCTGTATAATGCTGAAAATCATGAATCAAGAGACTTATCATTTTCAGATCAGCCTTTACACCACAGTGCCCTCTAATCGCTTTTGCTAATGACATTGCAAGTCCTAAAGAAAGAGAAATCAAACAACTCTTCCAAAAACAATATTCGTCTTTTAACAAATCAAGGTCGTTTTGTTCATGAAGATATTTCTGAGTAAATATCGAGTCTTTCTGAAAAAATTGCTGAAGCTCAGAGTCTGACACAAGTAACTCTTTCAGTTTTTCATACGTTACCATAGTTAGGGATTGAAAATGGTTTACTAGTATAAAAGCAGTCAAGAGCTCTAACTTAGCCAAGACACCCAAAGTGAGTTCATTCTCCTTTAAAAAGGGGGCTAGTTTTAATCGTGACAAGTTGAAGCCATCAACAAAATAGGTCGCCTTTATACGTTCTGAATTCGATCTGTTGAGCCACCTGTGTATGTTTCTTTTTTTGCCAATCAAAAAAGATAGTTTGAAAGAAAGCTCAAAATCAAATTCATACTTCAAAGAACACTCGTTGAACTCACTATAGGTCAGGTAACATTTGGGAGTCTCATAAATAAAGTCGCTGATGTTTTTTAATGTTTCATCAACAAATAGGGCATTCCTTGTGTTTTTCCTCGCCGACAGAAAGTCTAAATCTATCTGATAACGCTTTCCAAACTTGCCAAAGTAGATCGGACATACTCCACCACCAGCCTCACATCTGATAAATCCAATGCTGCGTAGTGTTGCTAGTTGAGATTTCAGACGGCTTTGATTAATCCCCCCCATTAAGCGTCGTATTTTCCCTTCACTCAATAGCTCTTCACTTCCAGTTGCGGATGACTGAATAAAGCCCAATTTATTTGCATGAAGGATAAATATCCCGATCAAAAGAAGGTTTGAGGGCCTAAGTTCTAGCTCTTTTTCCTTTAAGGCAGTCTTAACTTGTGGTGAAAATACCTCCTTAAACGCCTCATGAACGGATAGAAAGCCCTTCTCCGTCCATGAGGCGATATAGACAGAATCAAAAGTGAACTCGTGCTTCCCATGCCTTACCTTTATAACCTCACCTACACGGTGATATTGAAGATATTCAAGCAGTTCAGAAACGACTTTATGGGATACTCCAAAACTATCACGGAGACGTGAAACGGATACGTCGATCCTATTTTTCCAGCTATTCATTCGCTCGAATATTATCGCCAAAAATAAGTATCTCCCTTCAGGAGAAAGTGGACCAATCTCAGATAAAAACTCAACAACACGCACTAGATACAACCATATATACCCTATTTATAAATCAATAATAAGAAAACAACACAAGATTTAAAACCACATTAATCACAAAATTAAAACATATTTAAATTATTGTTTTAAAGTGTACTTTTTACGCATACTATCAGTAGAGCATAAACGAATGGGATACATGTTCATGACCGAAAAATCACTCAAAAGCAGAATGCGTTGGTTCAATGCAGATGACCGAGAGATGGCAACCTGGTTAAGAAGCTATGCTAAAAAGCATGCATGGATAGAAGATTTAGCTACCAAGGGGACACATGATAGGCTCCGACTCGACACTAGCTTTGCTCAGGATTTCATCAACAATTGGACTAATAAAGAGTCGGTCAGCAACGATGATAAATATCGGGTAAATTTGTTAAGAAGTGCTTGGCGTAGCTATTCAAACCGCTCCAAAACGTCAACATTTTCGTTGTCTAAAAATGCGCAAAAATCTCTCGACTACCTATCGAAACGACTGAATGTATCTAAAACATACGTAGTGAATGAAACGCTTGTGGCAGCACTTAAACTAATCAAGAACAACAAAAACAAGAAATTCGAAGCCAATCTTTTACTTCCGAAATTGGAACGAGAAGAGCACGTACTTGATTCACTTCTAGAAGAACTATTGGATATTGATGAACTAAAAAAGGAAATTGCAGACTTGAAATCGGAAAATGCAATCTTAAAAAAAGAAATTACCGGCTTAAAAGCGGAGAATGAAGCCCCGCAGAAATCACTAACACACAATCAAAATGTTGATGCCAAGTCTGGTGGGTTTGGAATTACTAATCAGATACGAAGACAATAACAGTCTACTATTAGTTCTCAACAGTAAGAATAATGGGGGTTAAACTTGGCGATCTAACAAAACTTCGGCAGGGCACTTTTACTATTCAATAAAGCTGTTCATACTAGAACGAGAAAAACCTCTCATAGCAAGCAATTGATATGGTCTTCAGCTAAATGATAAAAAGCACTGAGATTACGCGAAGCAATCATTTTTAGGAACCATCTTAGGAACCAGATTAATAATCAAATCAATGAAATTAAATTAAAAACAATAATTTAAAAATCAAGATCAACTTACGCCAGCCCACCAATTCATAGTTTAAAGACGTCTCAGGACGTCTTTTTTCTTGCCTGCAACAACGTAAAATCAACAACTTAGCATCCACCAGCGTCCAATGCGATTTCATAACAGCTTTAATTTTTAGGTACACTACAAGGTACACTGATTTTATCGTGTTAATTTGGTGTACCCATCATGGTAAAAAACACAGTAAAGCTGACAGATAAAGAGATCAAAGCCTCCAAACCTAGAGAAAAAGAATATAATCTTTTCGATGGTGATGGCTTGCGACTTAGAATCAAACCTAACGGGTCAAAGCAGTGGATCTTCAACTACTATCGTCCCACAAACGGTAAACGAGCTAACTTAAGCTTTGGGATGTACCCAGAGATATCCCTTTTACAAGCAAGAAAAAGCTTATTTTCTGCCAAAGAGCTGATCGCACAAGGCATCGATCCTCAAGATGCTCGAAAACGCCAGCAGCAAGCCCATAAAGAAATCCATGAACATACCTTTGCCAATGTTGCGAAAGACTGGTTTGCCATCAAACAGCACGATGTCACTCTCGATTACGCGATCGATATCTGGCGTTCATTGGAGCTGCATATCTTCCCAAGCATCGCCAATAAACCGAAACGAGCGATCGCAATCACCGAAATACGTAATAACTGAACAAACAATTAACGCCCTACTCCCTATCGCAGCTTTCATAACTAAAACCATCCATTTTGCTCATCAACAATGTGACTTGCAATTTATGAGTAACAATTTACTCATAACAAAGCCAGCCAAACATTAGTGAGTAATTATTTACTCAAAACTTGAAAAGAAAGGGCTTTAAGAGTAATGTTTTACTCATTACTAAGTAGAGGTATTGTCGATGGAAGAAATGACTGTACAGGCTTTTATCAAAGATGAATGGATAGATATTGGTATCATCTCATTCCCTAAAAGTAGCCAACATAATTTCCGAGTGACTGAACTCAACTACCTCAGCGACTATGCGCTAGAACATCACGATAAAGATGACTTTCACGCTGTTTCACTAAACCACCCTGTCTCATTCTTTTTTGATGACATGGGTAAACCTGGATGGTTAAAGTTTCTAGACGATATTATGCCTAGTGGCGCTAGTAGACGATACTGGGTCAAACACCTAGATATTGAAGACCTTAGTTCTGATGAACAAGACTATGTTTTGCTCAAGTTTGGCACAATGTCGCCTATTGGTAACTTAAGAATAAAAGACTCTCTTCCTGAGCGCTACGAAGTAGCAGACAACCTCTACTTCTCTGTTGATGATGTTAAAAATCGAGCAGGTGATTTCCTCGACTATGCACAACAAAGAGGGGCAGCCGCAGGTGGTGCAACTGGGGCTGGAGGTGAAGCGCCAAAGCTGATCCTCCGATGTGGTTTCGATCATGGATCTGGCAGCGAAAAAATATGGATTGATCCATACCAAGATGACAATAGTAACCACGACTTACATTACTTAGTAAAGTACCCTAGAGGCTCAAGAAGCACCATCGACTGTAATATTCTAAGAGCTGAGTTCTACTTCTACCACGAGCTAACTGAAATGGGAGTTGAAACGATCGCCACCGAAGGCATGCGGTTAGAGGAAGGATTAAACTACCCTTCCTTATGGCTGCCTCGATTTGATGTTCAAATTATTAATCAACAAATAAAGAGATTTGGCATGGAATCTGTGTATTCCATTTTGAAAAAAGGCGCAGGAGTCACTCTTGACCACGAAACAACAATCCGAACTCTCATAGAAAAAATTACTGAAAGCCATATGGTTAAACACCAAGGATATAGGTTTGATACCCAAGCTTTCGTCATTGAATGGGTGAAGAGAGATCTACTCAACATCTTATTTGGTAATAGTGATAACCATGGCAGAAACACTTCATTCTTAAAGGGTGATGGAGTCATAAAGCTTGCTCCCGTTTACGACTTCGCACCAATGAAAGCTGATCCTGAAGGCATTCCAAGAACAACAAAATGGAAAGCCCCACTAGAGGTTGGCGGAACTTACGACTTCGTCGGAATAGCGGACACCTTATCTGATCTCGTGCCAAAAGAAGTGTTATTACAAGAGCTAGAGGTTACTGCAAGTAAATGCATTGACTTAAAGCAGAGACTAGCGTTACGAGGAGTACCAGAACAAATCTTGGAGATGCCAGCAGTTGGACTTAATCATATATCAGAAAAGCTCACTAAATGGGGGCTACTATGAATAAGCCAAGCAATAAAGAGTCCGTACAAGATACGGTGGCTCGTCTAAGAGCAAACCGAAATCAACATCAGCCCAAGACTGGGACGAATGCAACTCATTCGACCAAAGAACGATCGCAACTTAATACTCCGACTAGATCGAAAACCTCAAAAAACGCCAAAGCAGTAAGTGCAGCAGAACGCAAAACCGAGGCAAACAAAATCATCAAACACTTATTGCTTGGAGAGCTAACACAAGGCCAAGCGTTAAAAAGTTTACGCATTAATATACTGGGACTCAAACAGGATGTGTTCGCAAGACTTGTCGATGTCTCAAGAAAAACACTCTCAGATATAGAGAATGATCGGGGCAGCTACAATACAGAGATTCTCAACAAGGTATTCAAACCATTTGGCTTAAAAGTCGGAATGCTACCGTCTTCTCCCGATGTGTTAAAATCGCTACTAATAAATGGTGAGGCTGGGTAAAATACTCAATATCAGCGCTATTGCTTTAGATTAAATTGCTATAACAAGCTAGCATTTTTAAATGATTTAGGAATACATGGACGCGGGTTCAGTTCCTTTTGAAGCAGGAAATTGATGTAACATTTGATGCAACACCAAATTGGTAACATCGATATAAGTTACTGAATTCATGAAAAGTGAGAAACCATTTCAACTCCCGCCAGCCCACCAATTCATAGTTTAAAGACGTCTCAGGACGTCTTTTTTCTTGCCTGAAATAATTTAAAATCAATAGCTTAGCATCTAATGACGTTATCTATTCGCTTTCTCTACTTCATCGAGCTAAGTATTACGCTCATTAGGTAAATCACTTAAATAGTGTACAAATTCCACTTCAAACCCATCGGGATCGATAAAGTAAACATTACGACGAAAAGCCTCATTAGTTCCATTATCAGCAATCTCAAAACCCGCTTGCTCTAAACGTGCGATCACTGCATCAAGGTTTTGAGTTTCAAAAGCAAAATGCGCTAAGCCAACGCTGTGCCCAGTACGATCTCTGTTCCTCCCTTCGCCAAACTCATTGAGCGCAAGATAATGATATTCATCGCCAAAATGCACCCAAGTTCTGGCTTTGCCATACCACTCGCCACCACCTTTCGCGCGTATTTTCCAATGAGGAAAAGCGGCTCGGTAAAAGTGTAATGATTGTTCTAAATCTTTTATGACTAGATTAATGTGTTCAATTTTCATCGTTCTTCTCCTTGTGCTTGATGAAGATACAGGCTAAAACCTTAACCTTGGTTGAGGTAAAGTGTTTTTTTTTGCTTTTTTATAGAAAAATGAACAAAAGATGAGGCTGAGCACAATATGTCAAACGATTGGACAGTGGGGAAAGTCGCACAGCGCAGTGGGGTAAGTATTAGTACACTGCATTTTTATGAACGTCAGGGACTGATTAAGAGTGACCGCAACGCAGGTAATCAACGCCGTTACCGAAAAGATATTTTACGTCGTGTTTCCGTGATAAAAGCGGCTCAGAAGCTAGGGATTTCTCTGGCAGAAATACAGCAAGCATTAGAAACATTACCTGATAGTCGAACGCCAACTCAAAAAGACTGGCAAGCACTATCAGCACAGTGGAAACAGCGTTTAGATGAACGAATTGCTGGATTGGAAAAGTTGCGCGATACGCTTGACGGTTGTATCGGTTGCGGCTGTTTATCGATGCAAACTTGCCCACTGTATAATCCAGAAGACAAACTGGCCAAACTAGGAACTGGACCCGTACTTTTAGAGCAGTGCCATATAAAATAAGGAAGACAGCAGCAAGCCATAGAGTAGTCGAGGTAATCCATAGTGCCAATGAGCCTAGATAGACTCTAGGCTTTAGGGAAAACGAACGTAACCAATATCGCTGCCGCTGTAAATAAGAAAGGGATAGTCTTATCGCTTCCTATTCAAAAACTTAAAACAGGTATCTAATAAGCAGGCTCAATCGTACCGTTAAACGTTTCGGCAATAAATTCACTCACCGCGGCCGACTGAAAAATCTGTACAAATTGCTGATACACCGCGTTGTCTCGCTCGTTTTCACGAGTGGCAATAACCATTACCGCCAATGGTGCTTGATTGGATTCGAGAAAAATCCCTTGCTTTTTAGGATCTATACCAGCTGACATCACATAGTTCATCGTAATCGCTGCCGCATCAACTTCATCTAAAGTTCGCGGTAACTGAGCGGCATCGACTTCAAGAAACCGCAAATTTTTCGGGTTTTCAACAATATCCCTTGGAGTTGCATTGAAACCGACACCATCACGAAGCGTAATTAAATGCGCATCAGCTAACAGCAGTAAACCACGTCCACCGTTAGTTGGATCATTGGGAATCGCAATCCGTGCATTATCAGGTAAGTCTTGTAATGATCCATGACGATTCGAATAAATCCCCATCCGCATTAAAATCGAGTGACCAATCGATACTAACTTTGCCCCATGATGACGATTGTAGTTGTCTAAAAACGGTTGATGTTGATAACTATTAATATCGATACTGCCATCGGCCAGTGCGGCATTGGGAGTAATAAAATCAGAGAATTCAACAACTTTTACCGTTAAACCGTGTTTAGCCGCTTCTTTAGCGACGGCCTCAACCACTTGAGCATGTGGCCCAACGGTTGCTCCGACCTTAATTTCAGAGCGTTCTTTTTGACCACATGCCGTCAGCCCCAGCAGTAATGTTATCGCTAACGCGCAACGAATCGTACTTTTCATTTTCAGCATCCTTTCTACTCACAAAAAATAAAGACTTCTAGACGTCCATAATAAACGCAATAGAATAATTCGCAACTCGATTTGCTTTTTATTATGTTGCACCTTATATTAGGTTAAACTTATTTAGTAAAAACTAACGAAGAGGTTATATGAAATCTTATTCTCAATTACTCAAAGACAACAATACCTTAGGTAAATCTTATAAACAGCAAAGCCCTGATACCTTATCTGCGTTTATGCAATTACATAAAGCCGCTATGGCTCCTGGTGAGCTGGATCTGAAAACCAAAGAGATGATTGCACTCGGTATTGGTATCGCTGCACGTTGTGATGGTTGTATCGCCGCTCACGTTTTTGCAGCGTTAAAAGCTGGGGCGACACAAGCCGAGCTGGTTGAAGTGATCGATGTTGCTGTACTGATGGGAGGAGGCCCTTCCTTAACTTATGGTATTCAAGCACTGGGAGCAATTGAAGAGTTTGCCGCTGAATCACAATAAATAACGCCTGAAGCTAAAATAGGTTGGGGAGATAAGCGTAAACACTTTCCAGCAACAATCCCCAACCACTTATGGCAATATCATTTTTATCAATCAACGTATTATCAACGACGAGTGATTTGATCGAATGCTGCGCCTTGTGCAAAATGAGTTTGATGTGCCTGCTGCCAACCGCCAAACACCTCATCGATAGTAAATAGCGTTAAATGAGGAAACACTTCCGTATATTTCTCAGCGATATCAGGATCTCTTGGTCGATAAAAATTTTGCGCGGCAATCTCTTGGCCGACTGGAGAATATAAATACGCCAAATACGCTTGTGCGACCTCACGAGTTCCTTTTCTATCGACTACTCGATCAACCAAACTCACGGTAGGCTCAGCAAGAATAGAGCGACTCGGAACTACGATTTGTAAGCCATGATGATTTAATTTGTTCACCGCGAGCAGAGCTTCATTTTCCCAAGCAATCAACACATCACCTATTTTCCGCTCAACAAACGTGTTCGAAGCGCCACGTGCCCCCGTATCTAAAACGCTGACATTTTCATAAATCGACTTAACAAATTGCTGCGCTTTTTCTTCGTCACCTTGATACTGATCTAAAGCGTATCCCCATGCGGCAAGATAATTCCAGCGAGCGCCACCCGAGGTTTTCGGATTAGGTGTAATGATTTCCACATCAGGTTTGATGAGATCATCCCAATCTCGAATATTTTTAGGGTTCCCCTCTCGGACCAAAAAAACAATCGTCGATGTATAAGGCGCTGAATTATAGGGTAAGCGATGAATCCAATTGGGAGCGATTCTTCCCCCCTCGGCAATGGCATCAATGTCATAAGCGAGTGCTAAAGTCACGACATCGGATTCAATACCATTCATCACGGAAACAGCTTGTCGACCTGATCCGCCGTGGGATTGCCTAACCGTGACATTATGTCCGTTTTCTGCTTGCCAATAAGTGGCGAATGCGGCGTTATATTGTTGATAAAGCTCTCTGGTCGGATCGTAAGAAACATTCAATAACACGGCATCTTTTGCCAAGGTATGTTGAGAAACACTGAATAGAGATAGAGCGAGTAGCCATGTACGCATGAGTCATCTTCCTTAGTTAATATGCGACAAGCAAATTAGCACAACATTTATAACCAAGTTAGAAATATAAATCGATTGCATATTCACTTTTGGAATATTAAACCCATACCTAGCACGCCTCAATATTAACTTGAGCACACCTTGGAAATTCAATCCGGTAACTAGCAAAACAGATGAATTCTCAATCTATTCTGTGTTAGCATGACCAGCTTTTATGATGGACATCACAATTTTCTATTATTGTGACTACCATACCTCCTAAATTTGTTAGGTAAAAAGCGAGTTTTTATGTCTAAAGTTTCTTTGAGTGTTGATGCGTCTTGCATGACGGCATCCGATTACTCCGCCACGCATCCCCCGCAGAATAACAGCGCATCGCTATCACAAAAACTTGAGCTTAATAATCCCGTATTATGGCTTAGTGGTAGTTTCCTCTCCTTATTCGTATTATTAGCGGTTACCTCTCCTGATCTGCTCACTTCTCTGATTGATTCTGGTTTTCGTTATGCCACTCAAGGTTTTGGTGCTTTTTGGCAACTGCTGTTATTGGCTAATTTTGTGATTGGTTTGGCGCTGGCTTTAACCCAAACCGGATCGGTGCGTTTAGGTGGTTTAACATCGCCAGAAATCGATAATATGAAATGGTTATCAATCATTCTTTGCACTTTACTGGCTGGTGGCGGTGTTTTTTGGGCCGCCGCCGAACCTATTGCTCATTTTGTTAACGCTCCACCGATTTTTGCTGACGCCGATTTATCGACAATGGCCATCAACGCACTCTCACAATCTTTTATGCATTGGGGATTTTTAGCTTGGGCCATTTTAGGTTGCCTTTCTTCCATCGTACTGATGCATTTACATTACGATAAAGGACTCCCTCTAAAACCTCGTACTCTGCTTTATCCGATTTTAGGTCAACGGGCCGTTACCGGCTGGGTCGCTAACTTAATTGATGCTCTGAGTATTATCGCGGTTGCCGCAGGGACGATTGGCCCGATTGGTTTTTTAGGTTTGCAAATTAGCTACGCACTGCATGCCCTATGGGGTATACCCGATACTTTCACGACACAAATCATCGTTATTTTGTTTGCGATGGCAATGTATACCTTTTCTGCGTTAAGTGGCTTAAGTAAAGGCATTCAAGTGATCAGTCGCTATAACATTATTTTGGCGGTGATTTTAGTTCTGTTTATCCTAACTTTTGGCCCAACGGGATTTATTATTGATGGCTACTTACAAGGTGTCGCCTCGATGGTTGATAACTTTGTTCCTATGGCGCTCTATCGTGCTGACACAGATTGGCTCAGTTGGTGGACAGTCTTTTTCTGGGGCTGGTTTATTGGTTACGGACCGATGATGGCGATCTTTATTGCACGCATTTCACGTGGACGCACAATACGCCAATTGATTCTTGCGATTAGTATCGCCGCTCCGCTGATCACCTGTTTTTGGTTTAGTATTGTTGGCGGCAGTGGATTGGCTTTTGAATTGGCTAACCCGGGCGTTATTGCTCAAGGTTTTGAAGGGTTTAACTTGCCTGGTGCATTATTGGCAATCACTGCTCAACTGCCCTTCCCGACCTTAATGGCTTTGCTATTTCTGGTGTTAACCACCACCTTTATTGTCACTACTGGGGATTCAATGACCTACACGATTAGCGTCGTGATCAGTGGTGAGGCTAATCCTAATGCTGCGATTCGGACCTTTTGGGGCGTAGTGATGGGAGCGATGGCGATCGTTCTGATATCAATGGGAGAAGGGAGCATTTCAGCGCTACAATCTTTCATTGTCATCACCGCCGTACCCGCTTCACTGATTTTACTGCCTTCACTATGGCAAGCGCCTAAAATGGCGACTCAAATGGCCAAAGACCAAGGCATATTGATGAAATAACAAAGGGGCTAAAAGCCCCTTTTTAGATAACACACTGACGGTAATCGCTGACTAAATTTTAAACTGTGATACTTGTTGATGCAGTTGATCCGCTTGCTCAGTCAGAGTTTGCGTCGCTTCGGTTAACTGATGCGATGCCTGTTCAGTTTGTGATGATAAATCATTAATATTCACCACATTTTGGTTAATCAGCTCAGCCACGGATGATTGCTCTTCTGCCGCTGTCGCTATTTGTAAGTTCATATCAGCGATTAAGGTAATCGCTTGATTAACTTGCTCTAAACGAGCAGCCATGTCTTCGGCTTTCGTCACGGTAGTTTGCGCAGCTGAGCGACTTTGAGCCATCACATTGACCACATTTTCCGTTTGCTTAAACAGGCGATCAACCACTTCTTGGATCTGCTGAGTACTTTGTTGCGTACGACCTGCTAATCCACGCACTTCATCGGCAACCACCGCAAAACCACGGCCATGCTCTCCCGCTCGGGCAGCCTCAATCGCCGCGTTTAAAGCGAGTAAATTGGTTTGTTCAGAAACGGCGCTGATCACATCCAGCATACCAACAATATCTTGCGTTCCGGTTTGTAACTCCGCAATCGTTGAACTACTGCCTTGCAAGGTATCATCCAAATGTTTTAATTGTTGTAAGGTATCGCGCAGTAACACTTGCCCTTGTTTGGTTTCATTATCTGCTGCAGAGGCTTGACTTGCCGCTTCACTGGCATGACTCGCAACCTCTTGTACGGTGGCGGTCATTTCATTCATTGCGGTCGCAACTTGATCCGTTTCTGAACTTTGCTGAGCGACCACACCTGCGCTTTGTCGTGTCACTTGTGCCAAGGTGCTCGAAGCCGCCGACACCGATTGAGCGGTATTATTAACTTCGTTCACCAACAGATGAATCTTTTCAACAAAGGTATTAAACGCTTTGGCAATAGTGGCAATTTCATCGCTGCCATACGCTTCGATACGTTTGGTTAAGTCCCCTTCTCCTTGACCGATATCGGTCATTGCTAAGCTGACTTCTTGTAAACGTCTAAACCCTGAAGCGCTAGAGATCCACATCACACCGGTGGCAACCAGCCCAATCAATAGCACCGCAATAACCGTCCAACGGATCATGCTGTAGATACCCGATAAGGCATCTTGTTTATCGAGAGCAATATTCAACGACCAGTTGGTGCCCGGTATTGCCTGACTGGTGAGATAAATGGCTTGGCCTTGCAACGCGAGTTCGCGATGACCTTGACGCTGAATATCACTTAACATGTTTTGCGTTAAGTTGGGGTTCAAATCACGTAAGCTTTTTAAACTCAAATTTGGATTCGGATGAGCAATAATAGTCCCGCTGTTATCGGTTAAAAATGCAAAACTGTTTTGTGTTGGCGCAATGGCGCGCACGGTATCAATAATAAAGGTTAAAGGAATATCCCCCGCTAATACACCGCGACTGGCGTTATTGCCCAGTCCATGAGTAAAGGTGACCACTAAGCTGGTTTGGCCATCTAGCGCATCTTCATAAGGTGCCGTTGTCGCGACGCCGCTCTGCGTAGCCGCCAAGCGATACCATTCACGAGTCAATGGATTGTAATCACTCGGTGGTTGCCATTCATCGGAAAACACCGCAGAGCCATCAGGACGCGCGAAATACGCCGCTAAAAAACCACCGCCATCACTCAGTTGCTTTAGAGCAGACAAAGGATCTCGCTGTTCCAAAACCTTTCCGGTGGCCATCAGCATGTTTTTTCGCTCATCCATCCAGTTAGAAATTGAGATCGATTGAGTTTGTAGCTGTTGTTGTAAATTACGGCTGATTTGCAAACGGAGCGTTTCAGAGCTAACTCTCACGATTAAAACCGCCGTCACAACCAATGAAATCACGATCAATCCCACGCTGATCGCGGTGATTTTAGCTCGAAAAGACTTGAACATCCTTGCACTCCTCATCTGACTACCTGTGAATAATATCGCCCTTTACTATCGGCGAATCAAAGGCAACCTTTATCATAAATTAATCACTAGTGTACCAATTTCACCCCGACATATTTTTGACACTACTCTCGCTTTGATTAAACCAACTAATCACAGCCAAGAATTTTGCAGCAAGGTAACAGTATCGCCTACCGCTATTGATAACTGAGGCTTATCAAACCTTGAAGATACTTTAGTTCATTTTCTCCTGATGTTTTTTTTGTGATCTTGAGCCACGAATTTTATTTAATTTGTTTCAAATTGTTACTACAAAACATATTAATAGATTTAGCAGTAATGGATCATTTAATAACCATATGAATACGTTATCTACTGCAACCCAAGGGGCAAAGATGTTCAGCCATAGCGCAACGTTAAGTCACAGGGTAATACCATTCATCAAGAGGTAATCCTATGCCTATCTATAACAATAAAACCATCGCGTTAGCCGCGATATTATCAGGCTTGGTATGGAATACCGCCTATGCAGATGTTCAGCAACCACAAGGTGTGGCGGTTGAAATGCTGAGTACGCTTCAGGATGATAGCCAAGTTAGTTATTTAAATGCCGCTGAATTGTTGGTGGAAGAAGGAACAGTACCAAGGTTAAGTGATGTGCGCGATAGCGTGCTTCGCCAGCATCAGCGCTACTTGATAGATTTTAGTAATATCAGTGATGAACAGGGTAAAACACAAGCCAAAGCGCTATTACGCGGTCAATTAGGTGTCGCCCTGAGCAGTGATTTCTGGCTAATTACCGAACATAAAGGGGAATTATTGTTCACGGGGTTAGATGATGAAAATGATCCAAGTATTCAGTTGCTTGAGGCTCAACCTGTTACTCATTCTCGCCAACGGCGTAGTATTGATAGCCGCACTAATGCGACAAGCGAAGCTAACAGCTTGCCGCATGTTGCGTTTTATGTGAATGTTCATCGCCCAATCAGCGATGAAGAGTGCACCTTTAAAAACTCACATTTATGGGATAAAGGGACTCGCGTCTTTTGTGATAACCCGAACATCTCGTTGATCTATCGAGTTAACTATGAACGTTCTCTGCAATTTGGTACCACTGGCTCAGCAACACCAGACGCCAAAATTGTTCGTATCAGTTTGGATGACGATACCACTGGAGCCGGTATTCATCTCAATGATCAGTTAGGTTGGCGTCAATATGCAGCCGACTACGTCACTCTCGATGCGTATTTCAGAGATTGGTCAACGGATGCTATCGCACAGGATTATCAGTTTGTCTTTAACGCATCGAATAATAAAGCGCAAATTTTAAAAACCTTCCCGCGTGAAAATATTAATTCTGACTATGAAATCAAGGAAGTGTCTGGTTTCCAAGTTGGCGTCAATGGCGGTGTTGAAGTCAATAAAGATGGTCCGAAAGCCAAACTAGAAGCTAACGCTAGTTACAACCAAAGCCGTTGGTTAACCTTTAAAACTCACGATTATAAAGTCGCACGCAGTACGCCAAGCCCACAAAAAGTTCGTTTTACTTGGGAGCGCGATCAATACGCAACGGCTGAGTCTTTACTGAATCGCTGGACAGATGCACTATGGGTAAATACTTATCCGATTGATACCAACAAGATCAACCCAATCGGTTACGCCAGCTTTGTTCCGAAAATGGATGTGATCTACAGCGCTGCTCCAACTGAAACTGGCACTACCGAGTTTACGATTGATTCTTCGGTCAATATCCGTCCAATCTATAACGGCGCTTATAAGCATTATTACGTTTTTGGTGCTCATCAGTCTTACCATGGGTTTGAAAACGATGGACGTCGCCGAGTCGGTAAAACCACCAGCTTCACCGTTGATTGGCAACATCCGGTATTTACCGGTGGCAGACCGGTTAACTTACAACTTGCCAGCTTTAATAACCGCTGTGTTGAGGTGAATGGCGATCAATCGATAACCGCCAGTGAGTGTGCCGATAACAAACAAGCTCAATCGTTTATTTATGATCAGCTAGGGCGTTACGTGAGTGCAGCGAACACCGCTTATTGTTTAGATGGTGATAATCTGAATGCCCTTCAGCAATGTAACTCAAGCTTAAGCCAGCGCTGGGAGTGGATCCCTAATAGCGATACCTTAAGTAATGTATACAGTCACCAAAGCCTAGGCCATGATACAACAACGGGACAACTCGGTTTATACGCCAGCGAGCAATCGAATATCAGCGTGCGTACCATTACCAGCTACACCAATGTGTTTAATCCTGAGAATCAATAATCTATTTTTCAGGTTTACTAACAAAAGTCGTTAATAAAAAGCCGCCGCATGAAGTCATCTTCCGCGGCGGCTTTCATCCCATTGATACGACCCTATCAGTGCTATAAATAGGCGCTATCCATCTTATTATTCAACTATCGGTTTATTCAACTATCGGTAGCGTTTGTTTCACATAACTGCCCGGCGCAGCTTCAAGAGCAGGGAAATTATCACTGCCGATGGGATAAGCAGGAACTAATGACTCAGGGTTAAACTGATCAAGCCATTGATCCCAATGGGTCCACCATGAACCTTCCGCACGTTGCGCATTGGCTAACCACTCATCGGCCGATTCATCTAAGCTGTCATTGACCCAATAACCGTACTTATTTTTAGCTGGTGGATTAACAATCCCAGCGATGTGACCAGATTCACCGAGCACAAAGGTTTTATTACCTCCCATGGCTAACGCGCCGCGGTAAGTACCTTGCCATAAAGCAATGTGATCGTCCTTGGCGGAGATAAAGTAGCTTGGAATGCGAATTTTATTCAGATCAATCCATACCCCACCAATTTTTACCCCTTTATCTTGCACTAGCTGATTATTGAGGTACAACTCGCGCAGTAAGAAGTTATGGGTATTAGCCGCGACGTTGGTGCTATCGCTATTCCAATACAAAAGATCAAAATCAACCGGGCTCGTGCCTTTTAAATAGTTATCAATGTAATAGTTCCAATACAGGCTATTTTCACGTAACAAACTAAAGGTCACACTCAGCGAACGGCCATCCATAAAGCCTTGCGCGCTATTTTGCGCTTCAATGGCACTAATGATGGTATCGTTAATGTAAGCACCCACTTCGCCAGGTTGAGAAAAATCGAGTAAAGTGGTAAAAAAACTCGCCGATTTAATCCGTTTTTTCATTCGTTTCGCAGCATAGTAAGCAATAGCAGATGCTAATGCCGTACCACCAATACAGTAACCTGCTGCGTTGATTTGCTCTTGTCCGGTAATATCTTCAATTACCGATACCGCTTGCACCACACCATCGAGAACATAGTTGTCAAAACCAATTTCACTTTGTGCCTTTCCAGGATTGCGCCAAGAGATCATAAACACACAGTGCCCTTGCTCTACCAGCCAGCGCACCATGGAGTTTTTCTTAGTTAAATCAAGAATATAATACTTATTAATAAACGGCGGCACGATCAAAAGCGGAGTTGCCTTAACCTGCTCTGTGACCGGTGTGTATTGAATTAACTCGAACAACTCATTACGGTACACCACCTTACCTTCCGTACTGGCTATCTCTTCACCCAGTCGAAAAGCTTGCTCGTTGGTCATGCGAACTTTCAAAATATCAGCACTGGACTGCAAATCTTCTTTAAGCAGCTCCATACCTTTGAGTAAATTCTGCCCATTATTTTCAATGGTGAGTTTGAGTAGCTCAGGGTTAGTGGCAATAAAATTCGAAGGCGACATAGCATTGATCATCTGCCTTGAAAAAAAGCTGATCCGCTCTTTGGTTTTCTCATCAACACCTTCAATCGCATTGATGGTCTCCATGTAGGTTTTACAAAATAGCAAGTACGACTGCTTAATAAAATTGTACATGGCCTGTGACTGCCATGTTTCATCGATAAATCGTTTATCGCCTTTCTCAGCCTCAATCACACTCTGGGTGTTACCGGATAGCACCACTTGCTGCCATATTTGCATTTGTTGCTCCCACCACTGGGTTTGCAACTGCAGCAACGCGGTCGGTTGATTAACGGCTTGTTCAAAAAACTTCGCACTATCTTCAAAGTTCACTGCTTGAATGGCTTGGTTTAAAGGAGAGTTAGCGGCCATCTTGTTCGCTTTAAAATCCTGCCACCACTGTTGATTGGTTTCTTGCAGCTTAACCAGATAGTCCGAAAAGAAATGTTGCAACATAAAGTACTCCCTTACTCGGAACAGCGCCGCCGAAAAAGGGCGGCGCTTTAATAGATACCTTGATCACCGGAAGCGTGTTATCTCGCAAACGCTTCCAGTTATAAAACGATCACAGGCTATTGTGGAGTCGCCGTTTTGATATTTTCTGAAGTCAACGTTTCAATATCTTGCTTGAACTCTTTCGCCGCCGATTGCAATTTATTGCTATCGTCTAGCATCTGCTGCGACAGTTTACTCAGAACGCCCAATTGCTGACTACTGAACGCCGCGAGTGTATTAACATCTTTAATCTCTGACGCTGCTTTCATCTGAGCCATACCCATTTCGCTGTATGTGCGCATTGCATTCAGTTGTAGCTCTGTCAATAGCTCAACGTTTTTAGTCATTAACTGATTAAACTTAAAAAACGGTTGCATGTTTTTTTCTGCTTGATCGGTGAAAGTTTTAAAAAAATCCGTGTACATAAGTATTTCCTCATTAATTAACGCTGTTATCGATACCTAACCCAAAGCACGATTGCTTGGGCAAAAATGATCATGATGAAGAGGCATTCGTTGTTCACTCAATGCCACTTCACTATTAGTTCATGTATAAGCTAGTTCATGTATAAGCCGCCATTGACAGAGAGCGTCTCACCAGTGATATAAGCCCCGCCATCTCCCGCAAGGAAAGAGACCGCTTTAGCGATCTCTTCTGGGGTCGCTAAACGCTGCATCGGGATCTGAGATTTTATCGACGCCAAGACCTCTTCTCGCATCTGCTCAACCATCGGCGTCGCGGTATAACCGGGCGCGACCGCATTGACCGTTACCCCACTACGCGCACCTTCTAAGGCTAACGCCTTGGTAAAACCAATCATTCCTGCTTTAGCCGCCGCGTAATTAACTTGGCCAAATTGACCTTTTAAACCATTCACCGAAGAGATATTAATGATTCGCCCTTGGCCTTTTTCACACATCGCCGCAAATAAGGGGCGAGTGACATTAAACACGCTGTTCAGATTGGTGTTAATGACATCAAACCAATCCTCTGCGGACATTTTTTTCAATTGAGAATCGCGCGTAATACCAGCATTATTGACCACCACATCGATGGAGCCCTCTTCACTCAGTAACTGAGTTAAACGTTCACTGCACTGCTCGGTATCAGTCACATCGAGCTCAAATAAACGCACTTGTTGCTCGGTAAATCCCTTCTCATTGAACCAATCGATAGCGCATTGATAATTTCCGGTGTAATACGTCGCAACCACTCGATAACCATCAGCAACCAGTTGTGAGCTGATCGCAGATCCGATGCCACCTTTCGATCCGGTTATTAACGCTACTTTTTTCATGCCTACACTCCCTTGCTAAGCCTAAGGTTCACCTGAGCTAATCTTGATGATGACTCACTGTCCACTTTTAACGTTTATTCAATAATTCGAACAGTTGTTTAACTTACTTAAAATAAAGCAACAACATGACATTGCAATTGTAAAAATCAACTTGTTGCATAAAATTGAAATGGATCTCGTTTTCACTGCAAAGCGAAGAAAAGGAAAAAACCACAATGATGAAAGATAAGATCGCGATCTGGATTTTTATCGACACGTTTAACGATAATACACAGTGGTCAGATGAGAAAAGCAGAGAGAAGAAGCATAAAAAAGCCATCACGCTCAGTGGCTATGATGGCTGATTACAACTCGATGTTAAGGAGACGCCAACCTTACTGGCGGCCTATCGCATCAAAAGTGAGGCGTTATTTTATTAAATTGCATTCGGTAACCACATCACTAACGATTCTGAGAAGGTGAGCAGCATTAATACCGCCAATAGCGCAATCAAAAACGGAATCACCTCTTTCATGAACTCAATCATCCGAACTTTCAAAATGGAGCAAACGGTAAACATCATCGACCCAAACGGCGGGGTTACGCCACCAATCATGATATTAACGATGACGATCACACCAAAGTGTACCGGATTGACCCCCGCATTCAGGACGGCAGGCAGCAATAATGGCGTCAAGATAATCATCGCTGCACCACCTTCAATAAACATCCCCACCACCAACAGCAATAAGTTAATCAGCAGTAGCAGCAACAGTTTATTATCGGTTAACTCAATCAAAACACTGGCCACCGTCTGCGGAATACGCTCCAACGTCATGTAGTAGCCAAACACCATCGCCCCAATAATGATGAACATCACCGTACTGGTGCCTTGAACGGTTTCGCGCAAAATCGCCGCAAAGTGATGCGGTTTTAATTGACGATAAATGAACAAGCCAATCAGGCTACACAACATCACGGCAATCGCACCAGCTTCGGTGGGCGTAAACAAACCAAAACGCATGCCTAAAATAATCCCAAAAGGGATCAACAGCGCTGGTAAAGCTTGGAAAAAATAACGCCCGCGTTCGCCCCAAGACGCCGCTTTATCACGAGAAGGTGGATACCCCCGCCGACGAGCGATCCAAGCGACAGTAATCATCAGTGAGATAGCCATCAAAAAGGCCGGTACGTACCCTGCCAAAAACATTTGGTGAACAGAAACGTTGGCCAGCAAGGCAAAGATGATCAAATTAATCCCAGGCGGGATAACCGGGCTAATGCTCGAAGAAGCTGCGGTTAACGCCGCAGTAAACGGTAAACCATAACCTCGCTTAGTCATCTCCGGTGCCAATATTTTCGATTGCATCGCCGCATCGGCATTGGCCGAACCTGAAACTCCGCCCATTAAGGTACTTAATGCCACGTTGACTTGCGCTAAACCACCGACTTTATGGCCAATCAGCGCATCGGCGAACGCCAATAAGCTGCGGCTAATGCCGGAATAGTTCATTACCGACCCCACCATAATAAAGAACGGGATCGCCAGTAGTGGAAAAGAGGAAGCGGCAGAGATAAAGCGCTGCATCACCAAACTGACTGGAATGACATCATTAATGAAAATAAAATAGACCATGGCAGAAGCAATCAACGAAAAAGCAATCGGTACATTAAGTAAAAACAGGACAAACAAAATACCGATCGGAAGATAACTGATCATGATGCTTTTTCCTCACATCCAGCCCAAGATTGACCGCGCATCTTGGCAATCTCTTGATAAAGAAAAATAAAACTGTGTAATAACATCAATCCAAATGACAATACCAAAACACTGTTAATCGCAAAATAAGACATCCCCATCACTGGCGTCACCTTGTTCGATAACATGGTGTACTGATAACTTAAATGGGCCATACCGCCATTAACGACAATCAAAAATAGTAATGAGAGAATTTTAAACGGCGATTGAAAACGCTCGGGTAATAAAATCACCAGAACATCCACCCCCATATGCATACGATGTTTGTAACATGAGCTTATCCCAAAATAGACCGCCCAAATAAAACAGACCACGGCAAGCTCTTCACTCCATGGCACCACAAACCCAAACCCGTAACGCAAAATAACATTGGCGATAACCATTAAAACGGTTACCGATATGGCCAGCGAAGCAAGCACTTCTTCTAAATAACGCCAAACTAAAATCACAACCTTCATTGGTGCTACTTCCTATCCAATGGCTTGAAAATAAAAACGCGTAACCAACAGATTCAAGGCTTATATTCAGCCTGTTCAGCCGGTTACGCGATACCCTTCTTCATCAATCACTGAGACGTTGGGCTATAACGTCGATCACTGCTTATTGTTGAGCGCGGATCTTCTCTAACTCAGCTTCAATCCGTGAGTAAATATCTGGGCTCCACGCTGGGAACTGGCTATAAACAGGCTGAGTCAGTTTGTTAAAGGCTTCACTGTTGACGTCATTAATGGTCACGCCGAGTTGTTGCAGTTTTTCAGCGTATTCGGCATCCAAACGCACCAGTTCAGTATTGTTAGATAAAGCGCCCTTCTCGAACTCTTCCATCACAATCGCTTGCTGCTCTGGGCTAAAACGCTCCCACACTTTAGGTGAAATGTAGACCCCTACCGTACCAAGGAAATGCTTGGTTAAAGATAGGTTTTTCGTCACTTCATACATTTTATTTGAGTACATGGTCAAAATAGTCCCTTCTAGACCATCAACCACACCTTGTTGCACCCCTGCATAAGTCTCAGGGAAAGGCAGCGCCGCAGGCGCTCCGCCCATTGCTGATAACGTACTGATGAATAACTGGCTACCCGGTACGCGAATGCGCATGCCACGCATATCCTCTGGCTCAACGATTTCACGGTTGGTCATCATGTGTCTAAAACCAAAGATATAATCGGTATTCAGGACTTTAACGCCTTTATCAAGCATCTGCTGCTTAAGATCGCTCACCAAATCGGTTTGCATCATCGCCAAATACTCATCATAAGTTTGATACAGCATTGGCCCAGCTAGCGCGGTAAAATCAGGCACGTAATCACCTAGATAGGTTAAATCTTCAACCGCAATCCAGTTTGCACCATTGACCACCTGCTCAAGGTTATCTTTATAAACCGGTAACTGACCGCTCGGGAACACCTGAATGTTCACCCCGCCATCGGTCTTTTCACGAATAGAATCGGTGACTTTAATCAACTCTTGAGTGAGCAGTTCACTGGGTGCAAACACCAAACTGAGGTTGATGTTAATTGGGCTAGGAGCAGCTTGGTCGGCGGCTTCTTTATCACCACAACCGGTTAGCAAAAGCGCAGAAGAGATCAACGCGGCAGAGAGCAACTTTTTCATTATATTTGTCCTTCAATTACTTTATCTAAGGTGATTAACATGGCGAACCAACGCCAGCATTAAGCAACCGAGAAGTATCCATAAGGTGGATAAATCAGCTTATCCAAATAACCCCAAACTACTTAGCGTTGCAGGTAGGCGGCAAGTGAGTGAATCCCCATGAACATAGACCACTATGTGATTGGGGTGAACGAACGTAGCCAACACCCCTGCAGCTTAAAGTAGGAAGGGGATAGTCGCCGTGATTATCCTACAAGGATTAAACAGCCCAAATAGTTTGTTTATTATTTGTGACATATTTATTAAAAATGAGCATTTGAATACAAAAAATCAATCATAGGTAACTTTTTAACACTCGATATCACGATGAGTGCTAAAAAAGAAAACAATTAACCACTTTCGCGCCGCGATTTACGCTCGAACAACAAAATCTATTTTGGCCGAAACATTAAGGATGAATATCAACAAATTGCACCTCTAGACGCGGTAAACCCTCTACGGACGTAAAGCGGTGTTGCTGAACGTGCCCTTGGAAATAATAAGGCGCAAGTCGGCTCTGCTCTGTTGGCTCAAAAGCAAAGTACAACGTTGCTGGTTGTTGATTGAGCTGCTGGGCGGTCAAATATCCCACCAACGCATGCTCAAACTGATGGTAACCATTACCCCAATGAAACGCCTTGGTTGATTTCGGGTTAAGGCCCACTCCGCCGTACTGCTCATCCACCCAGACCTGCATAAACGCGGGCGCGGTGTAGGCTAAAACCGGCTCCAGCTCCGCTTCGAGTAGCGATAGCGTCATCGCCGCTTGATCGAGCTCTGCCCATTCCCATGAAGAAATGCCATAACTCATCGGCCTGTTACGCCAACTCGCCACCGGCTTACCTTGCCACTGTTTTGCTAACGAATCGGGTAAGCGCGGAGCGATATCCGTCCAATTCGGCTGATATTGCGCTTGGCGAATGATCGTTCTCATCCCCTGCTTTGCTAAGCTTTGCCACTGTGAGTTTTGCAATACACTGCCGGTGAGATACGTCATCCAATAGGCTTTAATGGTATGGCCAAAATCATTATGTTTAGCGCTTTGGGTCATCACTGCCGGATGATGTATTGCGCCATAAAAGCGCTGCTCGGGTTGATGATGATAGTGAGTTAACATCACCTCAGTTAGCCAAGCGAGATCCCCAAGCCACTGGCTACGATATGGCTCAGGTAACAAGGGAGCCACTAGCAATAAATACCCATTGATTTGATCAAGCTGGGCAACCAATTCGCGCTGCTGAGCGCTTTCGCCATCGCCCTCTTTTAACACCCACGCCAATCCTTGATCATCGGCTAATCGATAATGGTCAAAAATAAACTGTTGCTGTTTAATCAACACCGCTTCCAATTGCGGATCACGAGTCAAATAATAGAGCATCGCCAGCCCCACCAAGGCATAGGCTTGGTCTTGCGAGGTGCGCTGTTGCCACTCAAGCCCCGGCTGACCGTTTTCGGTAAAACTGATAAAACCGCCGTTGTGCTTATCTTGCAAATGGTCAATTAAATAGTGCGCTCCAGCGTTGGCGAGCGCTAACGCCTGAGCATCACCGGTTAAGTGGTACAGCACCGCATAAGCGTAAGTTTGGCGCGACTTCATCCGCGTATAGTCACGGCCAAAGTGTGGCGTTATCCACCCTTTATTGAGCTCTTGGCAAACGTGGTTAACATTCAGCAATTGACCGTTATCACAACGAAAGGTAGGAAAGTTGCCCAGCGGCTGACCGTGAGCGGTCTCCATCATCCAATATGGCGCTAAGCCCTGCTGCGCATGGTTTAACCACGCCTCACCATTTGGAAAACTGGCCAACTTATCGGTTTCTGCCTGCACTAAGGCACTGCATAACCCCAAACTGAGTAACCACATAGTAGGTTTTAGATTGTGTTTCATTTTGCTCTCGAGGTCGTCTTGTTCATGATCCGCACTATACAAGAGAGCAAACGCGCATTTCGTTGAAAGGGTCACAGTTAAAATGCAACTGATTGAGAAGTAAGGATTAGGAGATAAGTCTGAATTGAAAAGGCTAAATAGCCAATGTGCAAATTTAAATAGGCAGTTCTCATTCAAAGCAGAACTGCCTAATACGATTATCACAAACTGTTATTAATAGTCATCGGTTACCAGCAAATTAAAACCTACTGACCAAGGATCTCAGCCAAACGGCCATTACTCTCTAATTGTTTTAAGCCATCATTAAATGCGGCAATAATCTCTGCCGCTTTAGGATGTTTACGAGACACAATTAAATGGTAAGGCACGAATTTAATACTTTTATCAAAATAAGCCACTTGGCTAAAACCGACACTGGCCGCCAACCCAGAGCCAACTAACCGCTCTTCCATTACACCATCCAAACGGCCTGCTTGCAGCTTACGGAAGTTGTTTTCAGGTTGGCTAATGCGCTCAATGGTGTAACCCGCATCTTCACGGACAAAACCATAATCATAAGCCACCACGCCACCGAGGGTTTTACCTAACAAATCTTGCTCATTCTCCCAGCGCAGCGGTTTATCGGGGTGATAAAAAACCACCGTACTCAAGGTAATTACCGGCTCGCTATAGTGAAAGCGCGCAGCACGATCTTGATTAAAACTGTACAAAAACGTCCCATCCAGTTCAGCATTCTCAGCAGCATTAAGCCCCCTAGCCCAAGGAAGGTATTGGTAGTTCACCTGCCAGCCCGATAGAGCAAATGCCTCGCTCACCACCTGAGCCGCCGGCCCGCCACTGGCTAAGCTTTGCCCTTGATAAGGCTCCCACTCACCACTAGCAAGGGTAATGGTATTCGCCAAAGTCACACTCGCCCAAAACACCAATGAAGCCAATATCGATTGCAGTATTAATTTCATCATCAACTCCGAACTCACACTATCGAATGATAGTGTAAATCTAGTTCAGCTTGGTCTATTTACAAGCTTGTGATCCATGAGCCTAACATGGCTGATGCCGTACAAGAGCAGCAAAGAGATGTGCGATTTCGCAGATAGGGTCACACTTAACATGCAACTCATTGAGTGAGAAAGCGTAGACAGTTACAATCCGTTGGCAAATTAGGAGTGCTTATGTCTATCGACTTTTATAACCAACATGCCGCGCAGTTCTTCTCATCGACCGTAGACATCGATGCGTCGAGCTTACTTAAGCCATTTTTAGATTACCTACCAGATGGTGGGTACATCCTTGATGCCGGATGTGGTTCAGGTCGTGATAGTAAGCATTTGATTGAGCTTGGTTATCAAGTGCAGGCTTTTGATGCCAGTCCAGCGCTCGCTGGGTTAGCACAAACGCTGATCAAACAACCGGTCACCGTTGCCACCTTTCTTGAATTTCAAACCGACCAACACTTTGACGGAATTTGGGCTTGCGCATCGCTACTGCATGTTCCGCGCCCATTGCTCACCCAGACGTTTGCGCACCTCGCTTCAATGCTCAAAAGCGGAGGCGCGTTTTACTGCTCATTCAAATACGGACAAGATGAAGTCACTCGTGATGGCAGATGTTTTACCAATTGTGATGAATCATTACTCTGCGAACTATTAACTGATGTGCCTCTAAGCATCGAAAAGCTATGGATTACTCAAGATCTGCGAGCCGGCAGAGAAACTGAACAATGGCTTAATGCCATTTTATTAAAGGCATAATCAACCATGCCTAACGCAACATCTGGTCAACTCTATTCTGGGCATCGACTCTCTTCGGGTGGGGTAAACGATCCGCTCCTACCAAGGTTAATTCAAGCCATCAACCATGCCAGCGAAATCGAAATATCAGTCTCCTTTATTCAACCTTCCGGTTTAGCACTGCTGTTTGATCCTCTGTTCGATGCTATGCAAAGCGGCGCGAGAATAAAACTCCTTACCTCCGACTACTTAGCCATCACTCACCCCGTTGCTCTGCGCCACTTGATGCTATTGGTTGAACGTGGCGCGACCTGCCGCATCTTCCAATGTGGCAACGATAGTTTTCATATGAAGTCGTACATTTTTGTTCGCCAGCAACAAGGGGAAATTATCGAAGGCTGCGCATGGATAGGCTCGAACAATATTAGTCGCACCGCTTTGTTAAGTAGCCACGAGTGGGCTCTACGCCACGATTTTGAGTTACCCAAAGATTCACCAGCAGCGATTGAATTTACTCATATACGTCAACAGTTCAATGCCATTTTTGAACACAACCAGAGTCAGCCATTAAGCCATCAATGGATTGATAATTACCTCTGCCGTTATCAACAAACACAGCAGCAGCGTACCATTGCTCAGTTGGTCACAGAGGATGAACAAGAAACCATCGACGTCCCAGCACCAAATTCAATCCAAATTGAAGCCTTAGCCGCACTGGATGCCACTCGACAACAAGGCTATTCAAGAGGTTTAGTGGTACTGGCAACTGGCATGGGAAAAACTTGGTTATCCGCCTTTGATGTGATGCAAATGCAAGCGAAAAATGTGTTATTTGTCGCTCATCGAGAAGAGATCCTCCTGCAAGCAGAAAGAACCTTTAGCCAGTTGATCCCCCATGCCAAGACCGGCCTCTACAACGGTTCGATACAAGATGATCAAGCAACGCTATTGTTTGCCTCTGTCGCCACCTTAGGTAAGCAAAATCACCTACAACGTTTTGCCGTTGATCACTTTGATTACATAGTAGTGGATGAGTTTCATCATGCCGCAGCAAAAAGCTATCGTCAGTTATTGGCCTATTTTCAGCCTAAATTTCTCCTCGGTTTAACGGCAACACCAGAGCGCTCTGATCAAGCTGACATTCTCTCTTTATGTGATGATAACTTAGTCTTCGAACGCAATTTAGTGCATGGCATTGATGATGATATTCTCGCACCGTTTGATTATCACGGTATCTACGATCAAGCGGTAAATTATCAAGAGATTCCGTGGCGTAACGGTAAGTTTGATCCTAATACGCTTGATAATAAACTGGCTACATCGCGACGCGCTGAACATGTCTATCGTGAATGGCAAGCCAAAAAACAAACGCGAACCTTAGCGTTTTGTGTCTCAAAAAAACACGCGGATTTTATGGCGCAGTATTTTGTCGCCAAAGGCATTCATGCCGTGGCGGTGTACAGTGATTCAGCCGTAAGGCGCAATCAAGCGCTGCAATGGCTAGACCAAGGTAAAATTGAGATTATTTTCTCGGTCGACTTGTTTAATGAAGGCACAGATCTCCCCTCGATTGATACGATTTTAATGGCTCGTCCAACCGAATCAAAAATTCTCTTTCTACAGCAATTAGGTCGCGGGCTACGCCTTTCTCCCATCACCAATAAACGCAAACTTGTCGTGCTGGATTTTATTGGTAATCACGATTCATTTTTAAACCGACCAGCAACCTTGTTTAATGTTAAAACCCTAAAAGAAGTGATGGGGAGATTGCAAACTAACGCGCCACTAGCCAAAGGTTGTCATGTTAATTTTGATATTGAGCTGATCAATTTTTGGCAAAACTTAGCCAAACGGCTACGCAATAATGTCCAAGATGATTATCAACAATTAGCGCATCAATTGGCTCATCGCCCGACCGCCAGTGAATTTTTCCATCATGGCTACCCGATGAAGAAAGTTCGCCAGCAAGCGATAAGCTGGTTTCATCTGGTTGCCAGCCAACAAAATGACCCACGAATCAGCGAGTTCGTCAGTCATTATGGTGATTTTCTCCTCCATGGCATTGAAAACACAGCGATGAGTAAATCGTTTAAAGCGATCTTACTCGAAGCCTTGCTGGAACTTGATGGGCTGCGCCATCCACCGACACTCAGCGCGTTAGCCGAGCGAAGCCATCATGTGTTGTCACGTCGCCCACAGTTAATGGCGCAAGAGCTCACCGCCAAAGCCAAGCAGTTTAAAGCCAGCGATCGTGGCTGGTTAAAATATTGGCTAGATAATCCCATCAAAGCTTTTACCAAGCCCAATAATAAAACGGCTCCTTGGTTTGCAATTAATGATCAAAAGTTTGTCGCTACCTTCGCGGTAAAAGATCAGCATATCGAGTTATTACACGATGCCATGCAAGAGTTGGTTGATTTACGTTTGGCTGAATATGCCCAGCGACCTAAGCAACAACAGCCATCGAATCAGCCGGAGATTGAGCACTCACCTTCAGCTCAAGTGCTCGAATTTGCCAAACAAAGTGATCCGCAAGGGACGATGCTGCCGTTTTACCCTGAACTTAAAATTGCTTGCGGCCATTTTAAACGCGGCTCTCATGAAGCGGTTCAATACCACTGTGTTGCCGATGGCTATGGCAAGTTAGACCCTACTCGCCATTTTGTTGCCCCCGCGGCGGGAAACTCTATGAATGGCGGCAAAAATCCGATTCAAGACGGGGATCTGTTATTACTTGAATGGGTGACACCAAGTAGCGCGGGTTCCATTTCTAACTTAACAATGGCAATCGAAACCCAAGATGAGACCGGAGATAACCACTATTTGCTGCGGGTAGTACGCAAAATCGCACCAAATCAATACCAGCTACAAGCGCAAAACCCAAGTTATCCAGATATGCCAGCAACCGATACAATGAAAACCTTTGCACGGTTGAAGGCGGTGTTGAAGACTTAAACTGTCAGCGATCACAAACTAGATACTGGGTTATTGCGGTTATTCCAACATTTAAAATGTGCGTGGTAGCATATAAAGAAAAAGGCTAGGCATTGATGATCGTTAAAGAAAAAGTATTTGTTAAAACCAAAAACTTCAGGCAAGAATTAGGTGATCAAGTAGAAAATAATGTGGCTTTCTACTTAAAGCGTCATTTCTCAGAAATTAATAACATCCTTGTTTATAATGATTTGCGTATAGAGCACAAAGGTGAAATAGCACAAATTGACCACCTTATCGTTTATAAGAAAGGATTTATTATTATTGAATCAAAGTCGATCAAAGGAACCGTCAAAGTTAATAAGCAACTTGAATGGCAAAGAACGGTTCGTGGCAAGTGGGTCGGTATGCCCTCGCCAATTACCCAAGCTGAGATACAAACAAAACTGTTAAAAGCGTTATTGAACGATAATGCTGATCAAATACTAGAAAAGTTATTTATGATTCAAGGCTATTTCAGTGGTAGATGCTGGGATACTCTCTGCGCTGCATCTAATGATGCAATTATAGATAGGGATAACATCCCATCGAAAATATCGCCCCTGATTGTAAAATCAGAACAGGTATCCAATCGAGTTAAAGAAATCATTACCAGCAGATCGAGTATCCTTAAGCCAAACCCATCTTTTAGTGATAATGAATTTAACAATATAAAATACTTTCTAATCGCTGCCCATAAACCTCATTCAAAAATAGTAGCCAATACGGAAAACAGCAGTATTATTACTGATGCATCCCAACAATTAGATAACTCAGACAGTAATTTAATTAAATCAAATTCTTGGTTTATTTGTAAAAATTGTTCCAGCTCAAGCACCTCACCAAAATATGGTAAATTTGGTTATTATGTGACTTGTAATGACTGCAATACAAACACATCCATAAATCAAGTTTGCTCAAGTTGTGGCAACAAAAAGACTCATGTATCCAAGAATAAACAAATATATACCGTTAGCTGTGATTGCGGCAATAAGATAGAACTTGAATATCAGTCATGAGAAAATAAAAACAACCTAGATCTAGGTATATAGTTCTTTTTATCTAACACGCTTTTGGGCAGGAATCGTTTAGGTCTACCGCAAAAAGCAACTCCAAACACATTAGTTTTTTATTACAGCATCATCAATTACCTAAGTCTAAGATGAATATAAATGCAAAAGTTTCCTGATTTAGTTGTGCAGAACAGACGAGCCTGCAACTCGCGTACTAATCACGCAGTAACGCTCTGGATTTACCTTTCTGAACAGGGCAATGTTTGCGATACCTTCCAGAAGCCACTAATACAACTAAAAATTTACAGAATTCATCATTAAATTCATATGACATCGGGAAATAGACTTTAATACCCCTACCCTAATTCTTCAACTGCTCAAATAGCCATCATCCGCATGCCTCAAAGGTCGCCGGGTAAGAAATTGTTCAAAGTTCTAACAAAAAATACTCCATGGTAATAGAATATTCGACTAAAATCACAAGCTTAACGCGAAAGTTTCAAGGAACGGGTATGAATAATAAGGGCTGGATTCACTATTGGCGTAATTCTCTTGCCGATGCCGATAGTGCGAAAGGTGCATTAAAAAAGCAAGATCTGAAGAATTATGTGCGAGCGACAACCGACGAGTTCAAAGAAGGTAAGCTTAAACCTGATTCTATATTGCTAAAAGATCTGTTTCGCAATGAGCCAGATACCCTAACCGCCGTACAAATTCATCATCGACCGGTAACCTATTATCTTCGGAAAGTTCATAGTAAAGATTACGGCGGTAATATGCCTAGTGTACTGACACCGATTGTCTGCTCTTTATGGGTCAATCGTGAAGGGCTACTATTTCCCCATACCACTCCATTCATACCGCGTGATTTGCTTGCTCCTCAAGGGAATGACACCTTTACTATCGCTGACGTCGATAAGCTCGATAAATTCCTGACAACCAATGAAATTCCACCGCAGTCTACTGAAAGTATTCCAGCCAAATTCGAACGAGAAGAACAGTATCAGAGTCATCAAAAAGATTGGTGCAACTACTACGGACTCACCCAAAAACTATTTGCCGATTACTGTGATAGAAGCCGAATTGAGCGATTCTACGAAGAAATTGAAAGTCGTGGCTTAGTCAACAAAAGCAGCGATTGCTTGGGAGCTTCAAAGCATATTTTAAAACTGTACGATAACCTGAGCGATTCAAGCACAACCTTGCCTTTGCTTGATAGTTACGCGTCAAAAACAATAACCAACCACGATGAATGTATTGATATATCCCAGACAGTAAATTCGCGTTTTGGCCACTCAAATAGTCAATTCCCGCTAGCTAAAGCGCAATGCGATGCATTGGCCCATACCTTAGCAATGCAAGAGGGCGATATTCTTGCGGTAAATGGTCCTCCTGGCACCGGTAAAACAACGTTTGTTCTATCTGTAGTCGCGTCACTATGGATTGAATCTGCGCTAAAAGAGAGTCAACCGCCACTAATCATTGCGGCATCGACTAATAATCAAGCAGTAACCAACATCATTGATGCTTTTGGTAAAGACTTCGATGAAGGCGACGACGAACTATCAGGCCGATGGCTACCCGACATTTTTAGCTATGGTGGCTACCTGCCATCGGCGTATGGAGAATTGAAAGCTGCCAAAAGTTACCAAACTAAGTATTTCTATGAAAAAATCGAGCAGTTGGATTTTCTCGATAAAGCCGAAGCGCATTATTTAGATAGAGCAAAACAGGCGTTTCCACAACAGAATTTTGCTGATGTAAGGCAAGTTAAAGCTTATCTCCTTGACGAATTACGCCAACATCAAAACCAGTTAGAGCACATCCAAAACAATTGGCATCACTACAACCGCAAACTGAATAATATCCATTCTCTACTTGGGGACAATCTCCAAAAAACGTTGGCAGATCAACAACAAGCCGTTTCTAATGCGCAAGCATTGAAAGATAACGCAAAACAACAGTTAACTGCGTGGCGAAGCTACCTTGGCAATGAATCGACATGGTTAACTATGTTTAAATGGTTACCGCCAATCAAGAATAAACTTGAACTCCAGCGCAGGAATTTCATGTTTAACCTTATTGAGCATGAGGAAGAGCAAATTGAAAATTTGTCATCAGACCGATTTGAGATCCTACTTAAACAGGTATTTTCTAGTAAAAAAGACGATTTTGATGTTCAAAAAAATCGGTATCAATCTTGGTTAGAGCAGTATCAAGAGTTTGAGCAATCACAACTAAATTGGCTTGATTCTATCAAAAACTTTATTGAAGACTCTCCAGAGCAAACTATTCCACAACTAACCGACATCGATTCGGTTTTAGATATCACGACTCGCTTTCGAATGTTCCGCTTAGCTGTCCATTACTGGGAAGCATGCTGGCTGCTCAGTTGCCGAGATTTGGGCCAAGAGCTGAATAAACAGGCCCGAAAAACGGGTTTGAAAACGGTACGTCCTCGCTGGCAACGCCGAATGATGCTCACTCCTTGCATTGTATCAACGTTCCATTCTCTACCTTCTCATATGACTTATCAGTCTCACGTTGGGAATAATGAATTTGAAACTGACTATCTACTTAATGAAATCGACCTTCTGATCGTTGACGAAGCAGGCCAAGTAGCTCCCGAAGTTGCCGCTGCCTCGTTCTCACTAGCCAAAAAAGCGTTGGTTATTGGTGATATTTACCAAATCCCGCCGATTAGAAGTGTATGCTCATCAATTGACCGAGGTAATTTAAAGCAATATAAAGTTATCAGCTCTGATGATGAATACACAGTCATTCAAGAAGAAGGCCGAAGTGTAGTGACTGGCAGTGTGATGCATGTAGCGCAACAAGCAAGCCGCTTTCATTATATGCCGGAAGCTGAACCTGGGATGTTTTTACAAGAACATAGACGCTGCTACGATGAATTAATCTCATACTGTAATGACCTTTGCTATAAAGGTATCCTGCTCCCCAAACGAGGACAATCGACCGAAGATAGCCTCTACTCTCCTTTTAGTTATTTGCACGTCGATGGTATAGCGGAATCATTTAGCGGCAGCAGGCACAATAAGTTAGAAGCAGAAACTATCGCTGCATGGCTACATGCCAATAAGGTTAAAATAGAGAATTACTACGGCGAGCCGCTGGCCAAATGTGTCGGTATCATTACTCCATTTTCAGCTCAAGTGAACCAGATAAAGACCGCATGTGGTGCGTTCGATATTAAAGCAGGCAAGGGGGATGACCAACTAACCGTTGGCACAGTTCACTCTCTTCAAGGTGCTGAACGAAAAATCATTATTTTTTCCCAGGTGTACACCAGACATAACGATGGTGGGTTTATCGATATGGATCCGTCAATGCTCAACGTCGCTGTCTCTCGAGCCAAAGATGCATTCTTAGTATTTGGTGATTTGGATATCATTGAAGCTGCACCATCAGCTTCTCCACGAGGATTACTCGCCAAGTATCTCTTCACTGACGCGCGAAATGAACTTAAGTTTAGTGTTGGTCAACGCCCCGATTTATTACAAATATGCGGCCATCCGAAACTGCTAACTAATGCCGAAGAGCACGATGCTTTCTTATCAAAACTGCTAAGGGAAGTACAACGGAAAATAGATATAGTCTCGCCTTGGTTACTGCTAGACAAAATACAATCAACTGGTCAGTTAGAACTACTAAAAACAGCACTACACAAAGGTGTCCAGATCACTATACACACCGACAGACATTTCAATACCACGGTCGCAAACCACCCGGATACCAATAAAGTAAAAGCGTTTCAACATTGCTGCGCGACCTTGGAACAGCTTGGTATCGTCATCAATGTGATAAATGGTGTCCATAGTAAAAGCGTTTTTGCTGATGATCGGTATATGGCGGTGGGGTCATTCAATTGGTTTAGTGCAAGCAGAAGCGGAAAATACGCCAATATCGAAACATCATTAATCTATGTCGGTGAGTTAGAGAAGGAGATCAAAACGCAACTCGACTTCTTAAATAGCCGAAGCTGTAACACAAACAAGCAACCCGTGACGTAGACACAAAGCGTCACTCTTTTGTTTCGAAGTGACTCAGATCATTTTCAGCATACCCTCAGAAAGTTAATTGCTAATTATTCACTCTTAATTAGCAATTACGAAGTGAGTTGCATTCCTTTCACATGAATTTTATTGAGGAAAATTTGGAGCTAGAAGAGCAAAGGATTTTATAAGCAAAAATGACAATGGGGCAAAACCTTGTTTGCCCCTCCCATCCCCCTGTAAAAACCAAGTACATTTACCTTTACGCGGAGGCCATCAACCATAGCTGGGTTTGCATCGCTCGTTTGTGCTGGGCGTGAGATAATCTTCGATTAACTCAACCATTTTTAAGGATAAAAATGACTGCCAGTGCTTACCTTAATCAACTCAACCAAGATTACTTGGCCGTTCACCGCCGTAAAGAAGATTACTTTTGGCAAACCTATATGGGCATCAGTGATGACCAAGCGGGTGCAACCAAAGCCCAAACCGAGTGGACTCACTTTCTCTCACAAGGGTCAAGAATAGAAGAAATCCGCCAACAGATCGCTGCGGCAGAAAACATCAGTGATAGCGAGCAGCGCGAGCAAACCCTGCAAGGCCTGAATGGCTGGTTAGCCATGTTCCAAGCCCATGCGATAGAATCTCGCCAAGCTCAGCAACTGAAAAACGAACTGATCGAGTTCGAAGCCGACCTATTCACCAAAAAGCAGCAACATGTGCTGACTTACACGAATGAACACGGTGAGGCGATTGAAGCCAGTTTACCGGTGCTCAGTTCAACCATTCGTGCCAATAACCTTGAGTCCGTGCGTCAATCAGCCCATCAATCGCTGCTAGAACTAGAGCAATGGCTACTTGAACAAGGCTTTTTGCAATTGGTGCAAAAGCGTAACGCCTTTGCGCGCGCCATGGGTTATGCCAATTACTTTGACTACTCGGTACAAAAAACCGAAAAAATGAGCAGCGAAGCGCTGTTTGCTATTTTGGATGATTTCGAGCAGCGTACCCGTCAACGCCATCAAGATAGCCTAAGCACACTCGTTGCCGAGCAAGGGGAAGAATGCCTCAAAGGGCATAATTTTGTTTTCTCGTTTGCTGGCGATGTGATGCGCGATCTCGACCCTTATGTGCCGTTTTCGCAATCCTTACGCCGTTGGGTGGAATCATTTGGCCGTTTGCACATCGATTATTCAGAGGCTGAGCTGACTTTAGATTTGCTGGATCGCAAAGGAAAATACCCCAATGGTTTTTGTCATGGTCCGATCCCTGCTTTTTATGATCAAGGACAATGGGTTGCGGCTAAAGTCAATTTTACCTCTAACGCCAAGCCCGACCAAATCGGCAGTGGCTATGATGGTATCAATACCCTGTTTCATGAAGGTGGCCATGCGGCGCATTTTGCTAATGTGAAACTCAATGCTCCTTGCTTCTCACAAGAGTTTGCGCCGACCTCAATGGCCTACGCAGAAACTCAATCGATGTTTTGCGATAGCCTACTCAACGATGCTGATTGGCTAAAACGCTATGCCTTAGATAAGGCTGGCAACCCGCTTCCCGATAGTGTCATTCAAGCGATGGTCAATAACCGTCAGCCGTTCAAAGCGTATCAAGAGCGCAGCATTCTGCTGGTGCCTTATTTTGAACGCGCCCTGTATCAATTAAGTGATGAGCAGTTAACCGCCGAGCACGTTACGGCTTTAGCCCGTGAAACTGAGCAGCGTATTCTTGGCCTTGAGTCGAGCCCTCGCCCGCTGTTGGCGATTCCGCATCTATTATCTGATGAGTCGGCCTGCGCTTACCAAGGTTACTTATTGGCTCATATGGCGGTGTATCAAACGCGGGCTTACTTTATGGAAAAGTTTGGCTACCTGACAGATAACCCACAGATTGGCCCATTGCTCGCTAAACATTACTGGCACAAGGGCAATCAAGTTTCACATTCGGAATCGATCCAAAGTCTCACCGGTGAAGGCTTTAATGCCAAATATCTCGCCGATGTTTGTAACCTTTCTGCCGAGCAAGCTTGGCAACAAGAGCTGCAAAAAATCGCGGCGATGCAGAGCCGTCAACCGAGTAGCCCTGCGCCACTGAATGCCAAAATTACTGTAGTCGATGGTGAGCAAGTGATCGCCTCTAATGCACTGTCTGATGAGCAGATGTGCCAGCAGTTTGAAGATTACATTATGCAGACTTACGGCTGTTAACGGCTCTATCCCCTGACGACTTGAGCAGCGGTGAACTTTATTGCCAGCAACCTCAAGTGGTTTGGGGATAGAAAACCTATAGCTTAAACCTGCTTCGGATAATGCTTTTTCAGTAAGCTGTGCATATTACGCTTACGTTTGTAGGTTTCCGCCAGTGATGTAATCGCGAGATAAAAATCAGCGAGTGCGACTGGGTGTTTAGCCAATAAGCGCTCGACGCGTTGTAAATGATGAATTGCCTCTTGATAACCTTGGTTACTGGTGCGGTCAATACACACGCGAGCAACACGAAGGTAGTAATCCAAAGTATGTTTGGGTTTGTCCGCTACGATTTCATCGGCCAGTGTTAGCAATACATGGCTATCGGTTGGCCGAGTAGCGACCCAATCGCACGCCTTTTCCCACGCTTGTTGCTCAATATAAAACTCAACTAAGGCGCTATTGTGGTGGCTAACAAACCCGCGAGCATCGGCAGGTTGGTAGTTATTGATCAATGTCTGTTCGATACGAGTTAAAAACTCTTTATCCTCAATCTGGTGTGTCACTTTAAAAGCGCTCAACTCTTGGTAGCCTTGAAAAGTCGGAGCGTCAGTAAACAATCGATTAGCCAAACTCCACGCCTTAGCAACCTCTCCCAAGCTAATATAGAGGTTGACTTGCAGTTGCTCGCATTGTTGCATCTCAATATGGTTAGCTTGTTTTTTCGCTTTGGCTAACCAAAATTCGGCTTGAAGTGGCTCCTGATGCTCAAGATAGAGTTGCACGATGTCCAGAAAATCGTCGCAGCGCCACGCGATTTTTTGCTTAATGGCGATACGCTCATGCCAATCACTGGCGGTGCTTAGCAATGGTCTCGCCCATATTTTCAGGTTCCATGCGTTATCACGGTTAAGTGGGGTTTTCTCAATCGCGGTTTTGCACAACTTAAGAAATGTCTGATTGCTGCGCCAAACGGGCTCGAAGTGAGTGTCAATCGTTGGGTAAACATCAAACTCATAGTCGGTCATGCGTTCAAACATCCACTGCGCTTTTTCCGCTTCACTCCAATTCAACTGATTGAGGATTAACGGCATTTGAACATTGATCAGCGCTTCAACCCCAAACCGCTCTCCGTTCGAATCATCAATTTGCTCTAACACGAGATTTAAACGGGTCACGATGTAGTGAATTAATTTCCACTGCTGATCCGCTTTCAGTGCTTTCGCGGCTTCACAGATCAGTTCGAGTTGATCTTCTGCGTAAGAGAAGTAGTCGCCAACTTCACGCCAATTCCAAATCTGTTCACGGGGTAACGCTTGGGTCACCATTTTTTTCAAATCGTTATAACTGACGCTCTGCTCAGTGAGCTGCATTTTTGCTATTAGCGTTTTCCAAGCGGATTCATCTTGTTCGAGGTAATCGAGTAGCTTCTCTAAGATCGCCTCTTCCCCTAATGTTTTTAGGTGATTGCGGATCCGATCGCGTTCATCATCTTGATCGATTGGCGAATCGCTCAGTAAGCAATACGCAACTGCAGCACCATGTTTACACATCTCTTGGTATTCAGCGGCTGGGCAAGTGCAGTAGCTTGATAATGTTTGACCACCATTGAGTTGCACACGGTAAAGCTGAGAGCCTTTTACTTCGGCATTGGCGGTATGATCATTAACGGTCAATTTACGCACCGCTCCACTTTTCGCGAGCTGCATGCCTTTTTGTAATGAGCTCGGTTCGCACAGGGCAAACAGAGCAGTAAAATCAAAGAAAGAAGAGGAATTATTAGGCATAAGCAGATCCGTTTTCGCTATCGTCAGCCTTGTCTGATCAAGACGTTGCTAGGGGTTTGACGCACTTTGCCTGTTTTGGATTGGAGCTTCAAGTCAAACATCGTGATAATGAATAAAATGGTGGATCGTTTAACTTTATAACTGGTTTGCAATTAAATAGTTTATTTAGGAATTTCACTAAGCGATAATCTCGTACATAGGCCAGGGCAAGATCATGAACGTTTTTTGCGCAATGCGAGGTTAAGTTTGACCTGACGTGCGGGCTGTGATCTTATGCTCCTTTTTTAAGGTGTTGCCATGAATATTAATACCATCAAAGAGCACTTCAG
>NZ_VHTA01000014.1:0-57291 GCF_030851525.1 Vibrio sp. 2017_1457_13 | reverse complement strand
TCCAAGAGATGGACGATGCCAATTCATCACTGGAAGCAAGCGCTAAATCGCTTTATGATTATGTTTGAAGAACGATTAACTGATTACTTGTAAGCAATAGCAGTTACACAAAATTATTTACAGGGTCGAGCAGTTCCAAACGTTCGAATATATAGTATTAATATTCGCTCACGATAACCTTGCTATGTATTTATGGTGAATTGAAAAGTTTGTTTTAACAAAGGCTGTAGCTGAACCACTCTGGCGACGGATTCAGCGTTTATATAACGTCTTGGGTCCATGGTCACAAATCCCCAAAACTGCAAAAATCGCTCAATAAACCTTGATTCAATAAGCATACTTAAGTTTCTTTCTGGCGAGACGTAATCATCTGCAGGGAAGGAGTGTAGTAAATCGGGGAAAGCTATCATCACTTCGTCAATCAGCTGATCGACACTATTGTGGCTTTGAATGCGCCACAGCATAAATAGCCAAAAAGTACGTAAGTCGACATCGAACTCAAAACTGTCCAAATAACCCCAATTATATTTGCTGATGGCGGCTTCTAGCATGGGTTTGAAAAATGCTTGTAGCCCTTGGGCTTGGTATTGTTTTTGCGCTGATTTTTTTACATGGTAGCGACCGCTTCGCCGATAAATAATGCCACTAATTTCGGCTAGCACTCTGGTGTAGTGCAAGGCATTGAACTTGTCTTCGTTGCTGCCCGCAAACTCGCTGATGCTTATATCACGTTCGAATTGAGCAACGGCAAACTCAGGCAATAACGCACTGGCCTGTTTGACTAATTTAGTCGGTAAGTTGCCTTTACTTGTGGCTTTGAAGGAGCCTTCTTGGACCATAGCCTCATCAAGAATGAGGGCTAAATAGCGCATTATAGGGCTGAAAGAAAGATCTTCTGGTGTGCTGATGGTCACCCACTGTAATTGATCAAAAGGCGCATAAAGCCAATTGGCCATTTGCGTTGGCGTCACACCACAAAAATCGGGATGAGGTTGATTATTGCGATCCTGAACTTTGTGTTGTAAAGCAGTGTTGAGTTCATCAATACTCAAATTTGGGTTCATTGCCAGCATAGCTTGAGCATCATCGAAGACTTGGGCATGTTGCTTGGAAACGCTGCTCATACAACAACGTTTAAATTTTTTACCACTGCCACAATGGCAAGGATCGTTACGACCGAGCTTCATTGTTGTCCCTTATTATTGTTGTAAAAAAAGCGCTGTGCATATGCAAGCGACCTCAACTGCGATTGCTGCTTAAATTGGTCTATTGAGTGACATAATCAAAACGCTTGAACGCCAACCAAGCAGACGCACCGCTTGTATTCGGTGCTTTAATGAGCTGCCAAATTGGCGGTTGACACTTAGCTTGTTCAGCCATTTGCAAATAGACAGCCTCACACAAACCTTCTTCATAGCCGAGCGCGAGATTTTTAGAGGTAAACTTAATCAACCAAAAAACAGCACTAAGATTTAGTAAAAGCCATAGGCAAGTAGTGAGTAAAGTTTAATCCCCCTCGCTCTGATTAAACAGCGCACTAACCACAAGCTTTTTGGGCAGCATGTATGCGAGGCTTCTTATCTAGCGGACAATCTGCGCACATTTGGGTGCAAGGCAGTTTGTGGCGCAGACAACACACGATACGCGCGCTTTGCTGCTCCTTAAGTCTTAATTTTCGCCAAAAGGGATTGATTGTCGGCTGATCACTTACCCTTAATGATAACTCTGGACGAGCGAATATCTCGTTTATCCGTTGATCACGCCAGCTATCAGGGAGTGACAGCTCCCCCAGATACCAATGCACAATATAAGCTTGATGACTAAAATGAAGCTTTGCAGCCACAGGGCTAAGGCAAGTTAAACGCTCGACGATCGGGATGAGCAATCGTTCGAGTAACTGCTCCCAACTGGCAAGCTGACTGACGGAAGCAAGATAATTCGTCTCTGGACTAAGCAATAAATAAAAAGTTTCTACTCGACCACTTTCGTGCGCTTCAAAGTACCAATTATCCCAACTGGATGCCGCAGCAATGGCACGCTGAAGCTCACTACCGGGCGGACAACAAAACAGCCACAATAATAAAGGTGGCAGTTGCAGACCAAAAAACCACTGACTCCACATTGAATGTAATGCCCTTGCATCGACTTCTCGCGTTGCCTCTCCAACAACGCTCCCTTTTACTCGATAGCTAAGAGCAAACTGTTCCAACCATGGTCTGTAATGTGTCGCACTGAGCACCGAGTTTAAACAATGAGCATTTGGAGGTAACTGCTGCAAATTATCGATGGCTTTGAAATGCTCAGCATAAAATGCCGCTTTTTGGCTGAGCAAATGGTTGAGCTGGTTAGCTAGAGTGATTATTCCCATGATGGTAGTCCCCCATTGACTTCATTATGTTCATCACTTCGGTGATAACCGCTCGCCATTCTCACCCGAGGGATGATCATTAGACACAGCGCTTCAGGGTCGGGCTAAAGGGATTAATGGAAGGCGTGTTTATATCCATCCTTTAGTTAATTCCTCGAAGGTTTACCGGGCTGAACGAAGCTAACATCACGCGAAGGAAAACGATAACATCTTCTTCTAATGCTCTCTCAGAATAGTAACAACACCCTAACACAAATAATAATTAAAATAAAAACTATTATCAATCAACCAGATAATGACTATAACTATCTTAAACTCTAAATACATACCCTGTTTTTAGAGACTATTTTCCCACACAGTTTGGATTACAAAGAAGAGAAAAGCCGTTGAGCATCCGAACTTAAGTACTCCAGCGATAGCAATTATTGGCCCAATCTGTCGCCAAGGCTTCGTAAGTACAACATCACCATAACCTAGAGTACTGATTGAGGTACCAACAAAGTATAATCCCTCTGTGACCGAAGACACTAATCCAGCCCAACGCAAAAATATCCCCCACCCGACAACCTCAAGTAAATGGGCAAAAAATAGGATCATAAAACAGCATAGGATAATTATCTTTCCTGCGTAGCTCGGGCTAAAGTGCTCAATAAACCAAGGATGAGCTCGTAGAAAATCTCCAGCGACATCAAATATTAACCATGCATGCACATAGAAGAGACTAAAGACCAGCAAAACGGCTAATAAATATATTTTAGCGATAGAAAAAGGCTTAAAACTTTTAATATTGCTCATGTTATTTCTTTACCTATTGTCAAAAATTAATGCGTAAAGCCCTGAATGCTAGAAAGCGATATATTTCAGTAGTAGTTATATTGCCATCTCAATTATCTAAGCGGATGAATAATCTGACTTAAGAAAAAACAGAGATAATCCAATAACAATGGCTATCGTCTTAGAGGCTGCATTTTTAACTTCAGAGCAAGCTCTCGCGCGAAGTCAGTTTACCCATAATAAAAGCTAAGTTAACTGAGCTAATAAGTGTCGCCACATGAGCATCCCCTTGCGCTTGTCGGGCATCAAGTAATGCCGTATCTGCGACTGTGATTGCATCAATCGTACCGATATCATTACGATAAGCGGCAATGGCGGCTTCGTAAGTAATTGACGCAGCTGCAACCAGCTCGGTTGCTGCATGATAGGCTTCATGTGCCGTGCGTAAAGCGTTATGTGCAGCAATAATTTCTGCTACGGCAGCATTTTGTACCCGCTGAAACTCATCCTCAGCAGCCTCAAATCGAGACTTAGCCTCTGTAACCCGCGCACTTCTTAAACCGCCATCATAAATAGGTACGGTTATTCCCAAGAGAACACTGTTCCCAGATCCCTGCTGACTGATTGAGGGAAGACCAGAAATATCGAAATTTCCAGATCCCCAGCTAGCACTTGCACCCAAATAAACCTTGGGTAAGTAACCCGCCTGAGCCGCATCAACACCAGCTTTACTCGCCTGTAAAGCGGCGTAACTTGCTGCAACATCAGGACGTTGTGATAAGGCTTGCTGTATTAGCCTATCCATAGGAGTATCAATGGGTTTAGGAAGGGGGTGTTGCGTTATATTAGCAGCATCAACGTTCAATTCGCTATTAACACCGACAATGGCAAGCAGATGATAATAAGCCGTACGCTCATCACCAATAGCCTGAATACGACGAAATTTAGCCTGAGCGACGGCCTGCCGTGCTTGAGCAACATCCATGGTCGTAGCGAGCCCTTGATCCGCTCTTGCTGCAACCGCCGCTTGAATATCTTGAGCGTTGTGTAAGGCCTCCTCAGCAAAACTTCGCCGTTGAATGGCTGCACCATAACCGTAATAAGCTTGAGAGACATCGAAAATCAATTTTTGATGTGTGCCATTGAATAAAATATTTGCTGCTACCGCAACCTGCTGACCTTCCATTGAAAGCGCTTTTCGCTGTCCAAAATCAAACAGAAGCCATTGAAGTGACAGTATTTGTGCGCTGCCTTGTTCTGTATTATCGATATGACGCTGGCCGAAAATTTCCGGTAATGGAACGGTGACCGTCTGAGATCCTCCCACAACACTTGCTGCAATGAAAGGTAAGTAAGTACTTTCGACCATGCCAACCGCAATTGCCGCTTGTCTCGCGCGTTGCCAAGCCGCTCGTGTTTCTGGATTCGTTCGTTGTGCCAAATCAATCAATTCAGGGAGCCCATAGCGTTGTTCAGAATCAATAAACTCATTTTGCCTAAATTGCGCACGAGCAGGGTTTTCGGGAATACTGAAGTCTGGAATAACATGAGTTGGAGTGGGCTGACTATCATCGGAACCAGCCAGACTCCATAATGCGGTTTTATCCTTATCACTTGGTACCCATGGCTGATCCGGAGCTGGAGACACCCTGTGATCCACATTAGATACGCAGCCAGAGACTATCAAAACCATCATTAATACGATGAATGAAGAACCAACACGACATCGCAAATAATATCGACCGTTATTTATCATGCTGCCTCCATAACGTGATCCAGTGAATCAATAAATGATGCGGAAAGATCAGAACGCTCTTTCAATTCAATATTATAAGAACCGGGCTTTCCGGACTTATCTTGAAATCGTAGTGCAAGATCATCAAGTAAATCAGCAAGTGGCCCAAGGTCCGTTTCACCGCTCAACCAAATGGCTCTATTGAGCGATTCTATTTCATCAATCGCTTTTTTAAGAGCCGCTTCACGTTTTGGTGGCGGGCGTAACCATTTTGGCTCAAACGGCAATAGACACAACGCTTCATCACATTTTCCGACTAACGATTCTACAGCAGCAGTATGCCCCAAAGCCTGTATGCGTTGATGGGAAGGTAACCTAGCCATCCGAGTCAACTCCGATAGAGCACGAGAAAATAATGTACGGACCTCGCCCTCTAAAGGCGCGGGCCAAAGACGAGAAAAAATCAGATAAACCACAACATTACCGAGCAATATACCAAAAATTCGACCTTGCGCGGTTTCCAAACTCAGATTCGGACCAAAACCCTGCAATACGGTGAGTAGAAAGGCGAGCGCTACCTGAACACCAGCATAAGAACTACGCTCTGGCCCCGTTGAAATCCAAGCGCTAATTAAGCAGCCTAAAAATATCAATACCATTAACGAAGCAATATCATCGATATAAGGTATCACCCAAAAGATAGAGGCAATGCCAAGTGATGCTCCTATCAAACACCCAACAATGCGCAGCGCCAACTTGTGTAAAGTCTCTCCTGTCGTTCCTAATGCTGCTACATAGCAAGTAATCATCGCCGTATGAATGCCTTGCCAATCGATAGCGGTATAGATAAGAAAACAAATCATCGCAGCTAAGGTCGTTTTGAACGCAAAACGAGTGTAGGCAGGATTAGTGAAAGCGTCTGGGGCAACAAATGCGGGCTTGCTTGTCGACACGATTTCAGGCTCACTCGCTCCCGCAAGTAAACGGAGCGCATCCCAGGCCTGCTTCTCTGCTTCTCCCATTTCAGTGTCAAGATCTTGAGCACGAGCAATTGAACATTGGGGAGCCTTCCCCTGAGCAAGTGAATCATCAATATCACGAATAGCATCCACTAGAGCGATCCGGCGATCAGCATCCATAGAGGCGGGTAAGGCGGAAACAGCAAGCATGAGTTTAAAACCTGCACGAATATCGGTAGCTATCTGTTGCGCGGCAGAAAGATTAACTAAACGAAGTGCTTTTACAGTAAGCGCTTGCGGCTCAAAGGCACTATTTCCTTCGCGTAGATATTGAAGTAACGCGGCTGAGTCACCGGTTTCTAATGCCTTAATAGTCACGGCCAATCGAGAGCGCAATTTATCCCGTAATAGCTGTACTGGTGAAAATCCGAGTAGAAAATTAAAGCCGATCATTAATATCATCGGCATAGCAGCCATTAACCAAGCTTCACGCAGTGCAAAGCTCGCCGCTTCGCCAAACGGTGCCTTAACGATCAAAGTAAGTAAAAAAGCAATGATCAACGCCGCTACGCTACCTTGCTCCCCTAGCTGTGTTGCCGCGCCAAGATAAACCAGCAAAACAGAAGTGACGACAATAGCCGCCATGATATGCATCGTCGAACCATTCGTTAGGTTGATAAGCCAAACCAAAAACGCAATAAGTCCGGGCAATAAGATGAGAAAGCCAAAACCCGTGACAATATTGACCACCGCATCAGGCTTCATTAGAAAGATGACTAGGTAGCAGCTGATCGCAGCTTCAGGGATCTGAAACATCATACCGACCGCGGTTACCAAAGCGCATAACAGTGCAATTCGCCAAGCTAAACCCGCTCGCCCTGGCGCTGACTGTAAATCCTCCAGAGATTGAGACCATAAATACGACATCAACTCGCGAGTATTACTCTTTTGAACGGTCATCACAATTTTCGCTATGCTTGACTACCGCAACCGCTGAAGCCCCTACACGCATCAAAGATGCTGGAGGATTATCGATAATGATTCGTACAGGAAAGCGTTGAACAATCCGTACCCAATTTAATGATTTGGGTACGTAAGGAACATTGCGAGGTAAATTGATCAGCTCTTCAGATATCACTCCCCAACCGATACTATCAACCCGACCGTAAACGGGAATAGAACGATCTGCCAGTATATAAACCTGTGCACAGTTGCCCACAGCAATATGAGCCAGCTCTGTTTCGGGAAAAGTCGCCAAAGCGTACCATTTACGAGTATCAATAAGCGTAAACAGAGACTGCCCGGGAGCAACAATCTCTCCCGTTGAAACCGTGAGACCGACGACAAGACCTTCATGTGGGGCACGTACTTGAGTTGCCGCTAATTCATGCTCAGCAATCGCTAATGCTGCTTGCCGAGCACCAACTAATGCCTCTGATTCATCAAGACTGGTGATCAAAGCTTGAGCCGCAGCCTCTTGATGTATGGCTTGTTCGAGCGTGGTTTGAGCATCATCCCTCGCCGTTCTCGCATCATCCACTTGCTGAACAGTAACGTACCCCTTAGCCGCTAATGGTAATAGCCGGGCAAGTGCGGTCTCTGCAAGAGAGAGATTGGTACGAGCACGATGAACCTGTTCTGAAGCGATAGCAGCATTGGATGACTCAGCCGTAATTGTTCTACGCTGAGCATCACGCAATGCTTTAGCAAGCTGTAATTCTGATCTGGCTTTATTGACTATTATTTCATAGGGTTTGGGATCAATTTCAAATAACAACTGTCCCTCGTCGACACGCTGATTATCGGTTACAGCAATAGTGATTACTCGTCCTGCAACGATAGAAGCAACGTTAACAACATTTGCACTCAGTACCGCATCCTCAGAAAGAGCCTTATCTGTGCTGTGTTGAAAGTAATACCATCCCGATACAAGTGCGCCAAGTACAACCGCTATCGCCAAGGCAGTACCCACAACACTATATCGACGTGTATAAGCAGAGTTAGACATCACTAAACTCCAAAAACAGTGATCGCTAGCGTCAAAGTAATCATACTCGCAAGCGCGATATAAACGATCGTTCGTAACGGGATGCCTTCATCAACACCAAGTCGGATTAAGACAATACGTATTAATACCGTGCTAATTATCCCAATCATGGCGCATATAAGCCAAGACGGAAAATAAGCGCCATAAAAGGGTAACAAAGGGCTCACCGATATGCCCCTTATTGATGAGATAAGAGTGTTTGCGTTCCATCCCATGCTCCACCAGAGAACTGACTGAGAGGAACGACCATTGGACTTGATTGTTTGCGTAATGCTCCTAGGTCAAAAGTGACGTAATTTAAGCTTTCATATAAACGAACACTTAATCGCAGCCGTTTAAGATCAGATAACGAAGTCCAAGTCGAATATTCTGATGTGTACATACGGTGTCCAACCACTCCAGGAGCTACCTTATCTTGAAGAGCCTCGGTCATACGACTATCAATAGTGATACCTCGAGGTCGGTCGAAATTATTCATAATATGCGCCAAGGTCGTGACGGCTTCATCGGGTGTTTTCGCTTTTTCAGTAAACTGAGCATAATAAACCGCACGAACAAAGCGGCCTACCGACGTATTTGATGCCGGCAATCCTGCCGTTGCGATTCCTGAATCCGGTTGTTTAAACGTTACCCCGCCGAGTTTTATCTCTGATTGGTCGATATTACTTAAAAACGTGTAATTATTAAGATTAGTTAAGTGCCAAGTAAACTCAGGACCATTGGTCATAACACCTAAAGGATTTTCATAGATATGCTGTTTACCATTCGAAAACTCAATAACGATAGAGTGACCATTAGCATCGTGTAGAGTGTAGTGGAAAGGGGTTTTCAATAATCCCATGGGTAATAGAGCGGTGACCAATACAGGCTGTTTCTCTAACGCGGCCTTGACGTCATTCACCGTTTTAAATTGTGATAATGCCCAACTTCCTAAATCGATCGCAGATAACATTTTTTGAGTTTTGTCTGACATATCTTCTGGGCCTTCAGTACTTGCAAAAGCTAAGACACTGAAACTCAACCCTTGATCATTAATGCCCTCGACTACTTTAAGATCTTTAGTAATAGGATCTGGCATGGCAATCGATAAAAAAGCGTGTTTTGCTTCATAATTTAAAGAAGCATGCTTATCGGCATGGGAAGAAAATTTCGAGCCTTGGGGAAAGAAAGCGACCTTATAATCTAGCTGGACCGGTAATTCCATGGTCCTACCCGCATAAGGCGCACCGTTGGCATCAGTATACAAAAGTGACGTACAAGCTTGGCTAATTGCTGGAAGCATAAACGTTGCCGCAAGTACTGTTGAAATGAGTGTTCGTTTGAGTGTAGATGATGCGTGCATGACAGCTCCTTGAAATAATTCTGTACCAAGTCACATGAATCCCCATTTAATAGGAGGTGTATCGACAAAGTATTCGTAAAAAAAATATAGTTCAATCAATGGCTTTGTCAATGAATCCACCTCTATCATTAGTTCATCTCAAAAAATAGAGTTTTTCCGCACCATCAATGTTGTAAATTCATTGCTAATCATCAGTTTTTACTGACAACTAAATAACGATAAAAAATAAATACATTTAAAAAGGAGATGGATTGTTTTAAAAATGTATTTAAAAATCGTGATCCTCGTGCTTGAAAAAAAATGCCACCCGAATTAAACGAGTAGCATTCTTATATTTACAAAGTCAGTTGGCTTTCTTTGCAACCAATATTCAGTAAATCAATCCACGGACTCGCCAAACGAGGTAATCACTTTTAAGCACTTGTCTTTACTTAAATAGCGTTGGGCACTTGTTTGTACTGACTGAATATCAGCGGCGGCAATATGATCATAAATTTGCTGCACGCGCTGATAATACTCTGGTTGAGTTCGGCCCATTGCCGTAGCCTCTAACCAAAATCCATTGCTATTACTGACATGAGCGATGGATTGTAATAAAGGCTGCTTAGCTCTCGCCAATAAATCAGCGTCTATTCGCTGCCCTGAACCCAGTTGCTCGATGAGAGTGTCAACTTTACCTTCAATAGATAAAACATGCTGTCTATCAACCAGCGCAAATAAGCCGATATAACCTAACTCTGACGGTTCTTTCGCACTAGAATTGAAAGTATAAGGTGAATAACTCATCCCCGTTTGTACTCGTAGCTCTTCAGTGATCAGCAGTTGCAAAACGCGATCTAATAACAAGATTTTCGCCGCTTGCTCAACGGAGTAACTATCAAGATTAGGCCAAATCCAAGCCAGTGCTGTTGAATCAACCGCTCCTTGATGGCTCAACTGGCGGCTCGCTGGTAACTCAGGCAGGCGAGCTACGACTGGACGCTTGGTGATTGGCAACGGATGACGCTCTAAAGCACCCAATGTTTCGGCTACCGCTTGAATCGCCTGAGATTCATCAATATCGCCGACAATCGTGACCTCAAGTAAGCCACGATCGACGGCCGACGCGAGCACGGGGGCGATTTCAGAAAAATCTCGCTTCAATAGCTCTTGATCGCGGCCAAGGGCGTAGTTTATGTCCTCTGGATGTAATAGCTCAGCGAATCGCTGCCAAAATAACGTTTCAGCGTTGGTATGGCGGCTAAATGCATGCTCTCGCACTTGTTGCCGAAACTGGTGTAACGCTTCAGGTCTAAACCCTGGCGCAATCAAAAAAGCGGTATGTAACCCTAGCTGCGCTCTTAATCGCTCGGTTCGCACAGAGACGGCATCATTAAACCCTTGCTCCGATAGTTTCCATCCCACAGCTAAACCTTGCCCTGCTAATATTTGTCCCAGCTCAGCATAACTATGCTCAGCTAATCCTCCAAGAACAAAGCTACGTTGAAATAACGTGGTTAGCCCTTCGCTTTTAGGCAGGGCTACATCACCAAAACCGACTTTGAGCTGCACTATCGCTTGTCCCAATTCAAATTGAGTGGGTCTCAAACTAAGTCGTACGCCATTAGCAAAAACCAGTTGGCGGATTCCTGCCTGTTCATCACGCTGATCGGCAATGACTTTTCCAGGCTTACCGAAATTTGCATAAGCAAACGGAGTCAATTTTTGCTCTTGATGAGCGCTAATCGGCTGCTGCTGGCTTTGCTGATAGACGCTCAGAAGCTCTTTTGCCACCTGTTCTTCTGGTTGAGAGTGAGTCAGATAAATCCATGGTTCCCCTTGCCAACGCTGCTTTAGGGCTTCATGCAGTGCTGATGCAGTCAAACTAGGCTTCAATTGTTGAAACAACGCCCATTCCTGCTTGGGATCTAAAAAATATAAGCCGCGAGCGTTAAAATCGACCAATTGCTCAGCTAAACCAAAGCTATTCACACTTAGTGGTTGAGCTAGAGCATGCTGTATATCTTGTTCGATCAAGTCTAATGCTCGATTAACTTCTTGTTCAGTAAAACCACCCACCAAAGCTTGACGCATGGTCTGCTCTAGCAGGGTAAGGCTTTCTCGCCACTGATGAGGGGCGGAATTAAGTGATAACTCAAAGCGTAAGCCATGTTTAAACTCTTCAAATAAGGCCACATTGACTCGACGCCCCATATCCTCCTCTGGCAGATGGGCGGTTAAGCGGCGATACAACAGATGACGAATTAGCCAGTCGTTAAGCATTCTATGCCGTCTTGCGATACCATCAGCAAGTACATCTTGAGGCTGTAACATACCCAAAGTCACTGTCGTCGGTAAACGTGGGTCAAAAAAACTATCCGCTCTAAGCTCTTGCTGGACTGTCAAGGTTGGCAGTGGATCATCACTGACTAAAACTGCCTGTGGATGTGGTTGCCAGTTGGCAAAACCTTGCTGAATCTGACGCTCTGTGGCGGCAATATCAATATCACCGACAACAATTATGGTCGTGCGCTCTGGTGTATAAAAGCGCTGATAGAGATCACGTAATTGTGCTACTGTCGCTTGACTAACTGCGCTTTCCAAGCCGATTGGCAGACGACTCGCCAATGGGCTATCTGGGTATAAAAATGCCTGCTGATGTTGATAATTATCTAGCTCTATCGATTGTTTTTCGCGTATTTCCGCCATTACGATCGGCTTTTCTTGCGCTAGAGCTTCGGGTGTTAAAGTCAGTTGATCACCAATCTCACGCATTAACATCAGCCCAGTTGTAAGCTTATCTTGAGAGCCTTCAATGATATTAAATTGATACACCGTTTGATGATGTTCAGTAATTGCATTGGTATCCGAACCAAAACTAAGGCCAAGCTTTTCTAACTGAGCAATCATATCCCCTTGTGGAACGGATCGAGAGCCATTAAACGCCATATGCTCTAATAGATGCATCAATCCCTGCTGCTGTTCAGACTCCACCAAGGAACCACCGGCAATTTGCATGCGCATGATAATCGCTTTTTTGGGGTACGGGTGAACCATCAACTGATAAGTTAGGCCATTAGCTAAACGACCTTGATGGATTCGTGGATCAGGGGTTAATTCATTGGCAACCGAGTGTAGAGACATGATGATGTAGCAAGCGCCAAAGAATGGCATTAACCGAGTAAAGAGAGACAAGAGACAACCTCGAATAACATCAGTAAAAAAGAATCGTCATTATTCATGTTTTATCTCGCTTTAGAATGGTTACATACAAATGCATACAAAAACATCAAGCAACTCAACGAGTAAACCGCTGAGGTTTATTCAACAAAGTTGGCATTTTTGCGTTTCAAATCGGATAGTTTCGCCAAATATCGCTACACTTTTATCTGTTTGTGCACCAAGGTGCCATGCCGCTAGTTGATTGGAGTGATAAAATGAATAAACCGCTTTGGCTACTGCTAGGTGTAAGCCTAATCGCTTGGCCTACTTTTGCCGCTCAGTATGTATTTAAAAATGTGCAAGTATTTGATGGACGACAAGCAACGCTCAGCGCAGCAAAAAATGTCTATGTGCAAGATAATTTGATCAGCAAAATCGAAGATTACCAAGCCCTTAACGTCACTGACTCCAACACCATAGTAATTGATGGTCAAGGCAAAACCTTAATGCCGGGATTGATTGACGCTCATACTCATTTAATGCTCGCCGCCCTGCCTCAACAAACCTTAATGCTTGCTGATCAAGGGTTTATTAATATTGTTGCCGCTAAAACCGCTGCCGATATGCTGCAACGGGGTTATACCAGTGTGCGCGATTTGGGCGGCCCCATTTTCGGCTTAAAAATGGCGATCGATAAGCAGATCACCACCGGTCCTCGTATTTGGCCAGCCGGGGCTTTTATCTCTCAAACTGGCGGCCATGGTGATTTTCGGCTGCCCAATGAGTTAATAACCGCTGATAGTAAAAAACACACCATCTCTGTTAGGACAGGCACTTCAGCGATTGCTGATAGTCCAGATGAAGTCCGTCAGCATGTGCGAGAACAGTTAGCCCTCGGGGCATCGCAGATTAAACTCATGGCAGGTGGTGGCGTCTCATCATTTTATGACCCGCTTGATGTGACTCAATACAGCCTGGCAGAAATTCGCGCCGCGACGGAAGCGGCAGAAAATTGGGGCACCTATGTAACCGTGCACGCTTATACTCCTCGCTCGATTAATCAAGCCATTGATGGTGGGGTTAAATCGATTGAACACGGCCAATTAATTGATGAAAAAACCGCAAAACGAATGGCCAAAGAAGGCATTTGGTGGAGCTTACAACCGTTTACTTCTGAGCGAAAATCCAGCTTTGCCGAAGGCTCACCGCAACGTCTGAAACAAAAAATGGTCGAACAAGGCACAGACAGGGCCTATCGTTTAGCGAAAAAACATCAAGTAAAAGTCGCATGGGGAACCGATATTTTGTTCAGTGCGGAAAAACTCAAAGGGCAAACGCAACTGTTGAGTATTATGACTCGCTGGTACACCCCTGCTGAAGTACTGAAAATGGCTACCTACGACAATGCACAGCTACTGATGCTCTCAGGAGAGCGTGCGCCTTATCAAGGTAAGTTAGGGGTTATTGAGGCCGGAGCTTTGGCCGATCTGCTGATCGTCAATGGCAATCCGCTACAAGATTTAACCATTTTAGAAGCAACGGATAACCTACAACTGATCATGAAAGACGGTCTCATTTATAAAAATACGCTCTAATCAATACGTCTGCTGAGGGGATCTTATCCCCTCAATTTTCACTACACCTTAAGTATAAAAACAAAGTAATATCAGCCTCATTCTGCCCTATTGGGCTTTGTTGATGGTTACTTTAAATGGAACGTATTATCGAAAAACTGCTGTACTCTGCTCGCTGGATCATGGCACCTATTTATCTCGGTTTGAGTTTTATCCTCCTCGCCTTAGGGATTAAATTTTTTCAAGAAGTGATTCACCTACTCCCAAATATCTTTGCTATTCAAGAAGCTGACCTGATTCTAATCGCGTTATCATTGATTGATATCACCTTAGTTGGCGGGCTGATTGTGATGGTGATGTTTTCTGGCTATGAGAATTTTGTTTCTAAAATCGACGTTGAGGAACATAACGATAAATTGGGCTGGTTGGGTAAACTCGATGCCGGTTCACTGAAAAATAAAGTTGCTGCTTCGATTGTCGCGATCTCTTCAATTCATTTGCTGAAAGTGTTTATGAACACCGAAAATATCGCCAATGAGAAAATACAATGGTATTTGATGCTGCACATTACCTTTGTCATCTCTGCTTTTATGATGGGTTATTTAGATAAAATCACCAAAAAATAATCCGCCGCTAGAGCCAAACATAAAAAAGCCCTGAACCTATCGGATCAGGGCAAAATCATTCACCAATAGGGGGAAGGTGAACTAACTTAAGTCAACATCTTTGCATCCAAACCAAAGCGTTGCAAAAAAACCAACCACATAAGAAATGAGTAGACCACAGATAAATACCAACATCCCTGGGAAAATACCCTGCGCTGATGTCATTAACGGAATCGCAACAATACCCGATGGCCCAAATACCGTATTAAGTCCGACAGGTAAGCCAAGATAAGAGACTAAACCAATAAAGAAACCACCAGCCGCACCGCCAATACATGCCGTGACAAACGGTTTCACTCTGGGTAGGGTGACGCCATAAATCAGCGGCTCACCAATGCCTAAAATACCCGGAATGATCGCGCCCTTCACTTGGGTGCGCAGCACGGCGTCTTTTTTGGCTTTAAAGTACAGGGCTAGCGACGCGCCAACTTGGCCGCCTCCAGCCATCGCCAAAATAGGAAACAGCGAGTTAAAACCCTGCACATCCATCAAAGCAAAGTAGACCGGAACAAACCCTTGATGAATGCCAAACACCACCGAAATCAAAAATAAACCGGAGAGCAACGCAGCCCCTAGTGGATTATCATTCAGGTTGAGAAACAACCATGACATGCCTTTAAATAACTCACCACCAATCGGCATTATCACCAAAAAAGTCACCGCCCCCATGATCAATAACGTGACGCAAGAGGTTAAGATCATATCTAAATCATCAGGCATGTATTGGCGAACTTTTCTTTCGACCTGAGCACCCAAAATCGCCGCTAACAGTACGCCGATAATATTGCCTCGAGGGTCAATCACAAAACCGAAAAATTCACTCATGCCAGAATAAACGCCCGTTGTCGCATCTGGGTTATAACCCAGCACAAACAAGGAAGCTAAAATAGCGCCATTGACCCCAGAACCGCCAAATGCTTGCTGCGCGTTATACCCAATTAAGATGCTCAGAAAGGCGAATAATCCTTTGCCAAACACCTTCATATAGGCGATCAGATCCAGCGTAAATTGATTTGGCGATTGACCAAGGACTAGCATCTGCTCTAATAAAGTGGCAAAACCAAGTAATAAACCAGCGGCAATAAAGCCCGGAATTAATGGCGTAAAAATGGTCGCAAACTTACTGAGGAAACGCTGCACGGCACTGGTTTGTTTACTCTTCATCTGCTGTTTTTGCGCCGCAGCAATTGTCGATAAATCAGGCGTATCTAACGTTGATGTAGCGGTAAGCCCAAGATTGGCGATCATCTCATTCATCATTTCAGCCGCAGTTTGCGCTTTACCAGGACCGAGAATAATCTGCAGTTGTTGATCGCTTTCTACCACCCCCATAACCCCAGCAATGGCTTTAATCCCAGCTTGATCGGCGAGGAGGTTATCATTCAATGTTAAGCGTAAGCGGGTCATACAGTTACCACACTTACTAATGTTATCACTGCCGCCGACCGCGCGAAGCAGTTGAGCTATCATGCTCGATGTAATTTTAGCCATTTACCTTACCTCAACACGATTGGATTATTGATCGTTCAGTGCCGCACGAATAAAGCCATGATGCTTTGCCAACCGCTCCGCGGCTTGCTGTGCATTCAGATCGGCAAGGATCATCAAAATCGCCGTTTTACAATGTCGTTGACAAGCTTCTAGCGCTTGTTCAGCTTGCTCTGTACTACAGCCCGTTGCTTCACGAACAATGTTCGTTTGACGCTGAATAAGCTTGGCATTAGTGGCTTCAACATCGACCATTAAATTGCCAAAGACCTTACCGCTGCGAATCATCGCTCCTGTGGTTAACATATTGAGGATCAGCTTCTGCGCCGTGCCAGCCTTCATTCTTGAAGAGCCCGTGACAATTTCAGGGCCAACCACGGGCGTAATAGCAATATCCGCGGCTTGTTCCATTAAACAATTAGGGTTGCAGGCCAGAGAAATAACCGTCGCACCAACGGATTTAGCGTAAGCCATGCCGCCCAGTACATACGGCGTTCGGCCACTAGCGGCGATGCCCACTAAAACATCTTGTTTACCAAAGTGAAAACGCTGCAGATCTTGCTCACCAAGTTCTACATTATCTTCTGCATTTTCCACCGCTTTTAAAATCGCTTGATGACCACCAGCAATCAGGCCAATCACCAAGTCGGGTGAGGTACCATAAGTAGGGGGACATTCGCTAGCATCCAGAATACCTAATCGGCCAGAAGTTCCCGCTCCCATGTAGAACAAACGCCCACCAGATTGCAGAGCAAAAGTAATCACATCGACCGCTTGCGCCACTTGAGGCAAGGTTTTTTCAACCGCTAAAGCGACTTTCTTATCCTCTTGATTGATGATTTGTAACATCTCAAACGTGGATAAGGTATCAATCGCCGCGCTCGCTGGATTACGGCTCTCCGTTACCCATTGGGTTAAATCTATTTTCATGCACAAGCCTATATGTCTAATAACAACTGATGGCGATTCTATAGAATAAAAAATTCCAATCGAGTGATAAGGATCACAGCTATGGTTATTCATTAACCAGCTAAAGCATGGAATAATCATCCAAAATAAGGTAAGACAAGCTAAAAGATACGCCAAGTCACTGAATACTATTCATCGTCAAAGCAGATTTAATTCCCAGCAAGGAATAAAAAATTCCAAAAACCGCACCATAAATCGTCTTTTAAATTGCAGATTCGTGGTAAAACCGCTTATAGAATATGGAGAAATCATCATGTCTATAGTTAATCGAATGATCAGTCGACGTACTCAGCTCTCAGCAAATGAGTTAAAAATTGCCGACTGGATCCTTGCTCATCCTCAGCAAGCGGCCTTAATGACCAGTTTACAATTGGCCGATCAAGTGAGTGCCAGCCAATCCAGTATCATTAAGTTTGCTCAAAAAATGGGCTTTAAAGGTTACAGTGCTTTTAAGCTATTGCTGGTAGAAGAACTCAGCCGCAAACAAGCGCTCGAATCAACGCCTGTACAGCACAATATTTTTATTAATGATCCACTGGCGGTGATTGCACAAAAGTTAGTCCAAGCAAAAACGGATGCCATGTTTCATACCACTAACGCGCTCTGTTTTGAACAATTTCACCATGCGGTGAATTGGATTAATCAAGCGCATCGAGTGCAAATCGTCGGCATTGGCGGGTCGGCACTGACCGGGAAGGATTTAGCTTTCAAGCTATTGAAATTAGGCATTACCGCACTCGCTGAGCAAGACAGTCACGTACAAATTGCTACCGCGCGAACGCTCACGCCTCAAGATGTGCAAATCGCGATTTCTTTTTCTGGGGATAGAAAAGAGGTCTTTATTGCCGCCGAAGCGGCCAAGCAACAAGGGGCCAAAGTGATTGCTCTGACCGCACCAAAGAAAAGTAAACTGCGTCAGCTGGCGGATATCGCTTTAGATACCATCGCCGATGAAACGCAACATCGCAGCTCGTCTATCGCCTCTCGTACTGCGCAAAATGTCTTAACCGATTTACTGTTTATCAGTTTGGTTCAGCGGCGAGAAGATTCAGCGCGACAATTGATAGAGACCATTTCGTCGGACATTCGGCAAATTTTATAAGCCGAAGACTCAATCAGCGGCGGATGGGTGACCAGAGAGTAACTGGGCGATAAAGGCTAGCTCTTCTCGACCTTGCTCATCACTCAATGTTTCAAGCCAAATACTGGCGCTGTAATGTTCGGCTTTGAGTAGTAGCTGACAACCTTCAAAATCTATTAGCCAAGTATGCAAATCGGCATCAAGCTGCTTATCGATAAGCGAAGCGGATAACCACTGCAGAAAATGCTCGCCAAGAGCGGGGAAACTATCCATATCCCATTCTGGCGTGCTCAGGATAAGTCGCCCCGGATCGGCGAGATAATCTTGTAAAGCGAACTCAGCCATGACCGGTTAAATGCTCCTGAATGACATCCAAAAATGGATCGGCGTATTTCTCTAGTTTGCGCTGACCAACACCGTTAACAGCCAACATCTCACCATACGAGGTCGGTAAAATATCCGACATATCAATTAGAGTCGCATCACTAAAGACCACATACGGTGGTAAGCCTTCTTCATCGGCCAGCGATTTACGCAGTTTGCGCAATTTCGCAAACAGTTTTTTGTCGTAGTTTTTATTCGACAATTTATCCGATTTCACCGCCCGCGCTGCGGTGTCTAAACGTGGCACGGCTAATTCAACCGCTTTGTCGCCACGCAGAATCGGCCGGGCTTCTTCGGTCAACTGCAAGGTGGAATTGCGAGTAATATTTTGCTGTAGCAAGCCCTTATGAATCAACTGACGGAAAATGCTCACCCAGTAATCATGGCTGTGATCGCGCCCTAAACCATAGGTAGAGAGTTTATCGTGACCATTTTCACGAATCCGGATATTTTGCATCCCACGCAGCACTTCCACCACATAACCAATCCCAAAACTCTGCTGAACACGATAAACACAAGACAGCGCTTTGCGCACTTGCTCCGTGGCATCGAAATGTTTCGGTGGGTCAAGGCAGACATCACAGTTACCGCAAGGCGTATCACGATATTCGCCAAAGTAGTTGAGCAATACTTGTCGGCGGCAGGTTTGCGCCTCAGCAAAATGACTCATCGCCGTCAGTTTATGGCTTTCGACCTGCTTTTGAGGCCCCTCTTCCTTTTCATCTAGCATGCGGCGCAGCCAAACGATATCGGCAGGGTCGTAAAGCATGATCGCTTCAGCAGGCAAACCATCTCGTCCCGCACGTCCGGTTTCTTGATAGTAAGATTCAATATTGCGTGGAATATCAAAATGGACCACAAAACGCACATTGGATTTATTAATCCCCATCCCAAAGGCGACCGTAGCAACAACAATTTGCACGTCATCACGCTGAAACGCCTCTTGAACATAAGCACGCTCATCAACCTCCATCCCAGCATGATAACTGGCCGCTCGAATGCCGTTATTGCACAACTTTTCCGTCAGCATTTCGACTTTTTTACGACTACCACAATAGATGATCCCACATTGGCCGCGTTGCGTTTCTAAATAACGGATCACTTGCGATACGGGTTTGTGCTTTTCGACTAGGGTGTAACGAATATTGGGTCGATCAAAGCTGCCCAAATAAGTGTGCGGGTTAGCCAATTGCAGGCGATGTAAAATATCAATTCGCGTTGCATCATCTGCCGTTGCCGTCAGTGCCATAAAGGGAACGTGAGGGAAAACCTGTTTAAGTTGACCAAGTGAGGCGTACTCTCGGCGAAAATCATGCCCCCACTGAGAAATACAGTGCGCCTCATCCACAGCGATCATCGCTAATGGTAGCTGTTGTAAACGTTCGATAAAATCGGTCATTAACACTCGCTCTGGCGAGACATAGAGCAATTTTATCTGTCCACGATTAATTCGGTTGTAAATCGCAATCAGCGTCTCACGTGAGAGACTAGAGTTGACACACTCCGCGGCAACACCATTAGCTTTGAGCTGATCAACCTGATCTTTCATCAAAGAGATCAGCGGTGAAATCACCACCGTGAGCCCAGGCAAAACTAATGCGGGGATCTGGTAGCAAAGCGATTTACCACCCCCTGTGGGCATAATCACCAAACTGTCTTGTCCAGCGATCGCCGCCTCTATCACCTCTTGCTGTCCAACCCGAAACGTCTGATAGCCAAACACCTCACGTAACACGTGCTGCGGCGATAAGTTAAGTTCCGGTTGTTCAACGAGTACAGTGGCGGTCATGCAAGTTCTCAATCATGAGTGGGGATACTGATACTTCAAGCATCAGAACAGTCGGTTATTGTAGTGCCGTTTGCCGGTGAATTAAACCGCAAAGTAGTCGATGAATTCGATTTACAGGTTATACTCTCAGCGGTTAACCTTTAGTTACGTTTTTACGTATTAGTTAACACGCCCTGACCAGCATTTCTCCTCTTTATCCCTTGCGACTGCAGAGAATTCGACATCATGACATTAGAACAACAACAAGAAGCTAAAAAAGGCATTTTTTTAGCGATCAGTGCTTACACCATGTGGGGCGTAGCACCGATTTATTTTAAATTACTGGGCCACGTTTCTCCGCTAGAAATTCTCAGTCATCGGATTATTTGGTCTTTCTTCTTACTAGCAGGCTTACTTCACTTCAGTCACCAGTGGCGTCATGTAGTGGACATTTTCCAATCCAAAATCAAGCTCGGTTATTTATTAATCACCGCCCTCCTGATTGGTGGTAACTGGTTGATTTTTATTTGGGCGATTAATGCTAACCATATGCTTGATGCCAGTCTTGGCTATTACATCAACCCAATCCTGAATGTCTTTCTTGGCATGCTATTTTTAGGTGAGCGACTACGCAAATTACAATGGTTTGCCGTGCTACTGGCGATGATTGGCGTTGCCATTCAGTTGGTGGTATTTGGATCGCTGCCAGTGGTAGCGCTAGTGCTCGCCACTACATTTGGTTTATACGGTTTGCTACGCAAAAAAGTCGGCGTGGGGGCGCAAAGTGGCCTATTTATCGAAACCTTATTTTTACTGCCTGTCGCCGCGTTATATCTGTTTATGCTGGCCGATACGCCAACCAGCCATCTATCGAACAATGACTGGTCATTGAATCTACTGCTGATCAGCGCAGGTATCATCACCACTTTACCTTTGCTCTGTTTCACTGGTGCGGCAACACGCCTTAAGTTATCGACGCTCGGTTTCTTCCAATACATCGGCCCCAGCTTGATGTTTTTGTTAGCCGTATTGGTGTATGGCGAAGCATTCAGCGCCGATAAAGCGATCACTTTCGTCTTTATTTGGGGCGCATTAATCGCCTTTAGTTATGATGGTTTAACTTATAAACGTCATACCACACGTATTGTTACCGAGTAAAATAATCATCTAAATTGAGCCAATAACCATGAATGAAATCAGCTTATTAATCACCTTAGCCAGTGTCCATTTCATTGCTTTGATGAGTCCGGGACCAGATATGGCGCTGGTGATTCAAAACGCCACTCGCTATGGTCGCCACACTGGGCTTTATATTGCCCTCGGGCTCTCCTGCGGTATCTTGCTTCACTCGTTATTAAGCTTAACGGGAGTCAGCTATCTTGTTCATCAACAGCCCTTGCTGTTTGCACTTGTCCAAGTCGCTGGTGGCAGTTACTTACTCTATTTGGGCAGTAATGCATTACGCCATACCATGCAACACTGGAAAACAGACAGTGGGGTTATCTCCCAGCGCACAGAATTGCTACTGAATAATAAGCGACAAGCATTTTCTCGTGGCTTAATTACCAATCTGTTTAATCCTAAGGCCTTGGTTTTTTTCATCAGTTTGATGTCAACGTTAGTGCCAGCCAGTATGTCACTACAAGGTAAAGGGATGGCGTTACTGATTCTATGGGCTATCTCACTGCTGTGGTTTGCCGCACTAGCGTGGATGCTATCAACCGAGCGCTTGCAGCGTAAATTGCAACGAGCAAGCCGCTATATTGATTTATTATGTGGGATTATTTTCAGCCTAATTGGCTTAATGATTCTCTCTCAAGCGCTGATCGGCTTGTTTTATCAATCCTAATCGATCTTCGAGCTCAGCGAACAAAGAGGAAGATTGGCTTGCCCTTTTGTAAGCGATCTCGCACAAATAAGTAAGCCAACATCGTTTTATCTCTAGAGTAACGCCACTAAAAAAACCATAACTAGCTGAATTTAAAAACTTTAAAACAAAATCTATAGCATGGGATTTATTGTGCATTTATTTTTAGTCTCTTGTTGAAGCCGTTTAAAAGCGTAATATGGGTGGTGTCGGAAGGATGCTGACACGGAACAGAAATTACTACGGACAGTAAACGTCAGGATGACGAGTGATGGTTAAGGATTAATCATCAGCAAGGACTGCACAGGGACATTGAAAGGATGCACTCGTTACTAGGATGGTAACGACAACGGAATGACAATGGACTCCTCTGGATGAGGCAAGGATTAAACATCAGGATGATGTCAAGGACACTGCTCAGGGAACAAGTAAGCGAACTAACAGGATGGTTAGTCGATCAGGATGATAAAGGACACCGCTAGGAAGGCGATGGACGGATTACGCTAAAGGATATGGCATACTATCAAGGAATTGATGCAGGGAGCACCGATTGAGTAGCTGGATTGCTGCAAGTAAGACCCTAACTCCGCAGGCTTTGCCCGCGGGGTTTTCTTTTATCGGTAATCAGCGTTACCCACTTGTTTGGTAACGCTGAAAAACGTTAGGCTTTTTCTAGTCGAGCATAAGCGGTGACCAGCCATTTAATGCCTTCACCATTAAACGCAACTTGCACTCTGCTCTGTGGGCCACTGCCTTCAAAGTTGATGATCGTACCTTCACCGAATTTCGGATGCCGCACTCGCGCCCCTAAACTAAAGCCCGTTTCATTAAAATTCTCTTTCACCGCGCTAGTGCTAAACCGGCCACTGCTAGTGGGTCTGCTGACTTGCGCTTTCATACGCACTTCATCTAAACACTGCTCAGGTAGTTCGCGAATAAAACGTGATGGCTTGTGGTACTTATCTTGGCCATACAAACGGCGAATTTCTGCATGGGTGATGTATAACTTTTGCATCGCTCGCGTCATGCCGACATAACACAGACGGCGCTCTTCTTCTAAACGCCCCGCTTCTTCAGCGGACATTTGGCTCGGGAACATACCTTCTTCGACGCCAACCATAAACACCAAAGGAAATTCGAGTCCTTTCGCGCTGTGTAATGTCATCAATTGCACCGCATCATCAAACTCATCCGCTTGCCCTTCTCCAGCTTCCAGTGCCGCATGGGTTAAAAATGCGGTTAGCATGCTCATCTCATCGGCTTCTTCCGGTTTTTCAAACTGACGTGTGGCGGTGACCAATTCCTCCAAGTTTTCGATTCGCGCCTTAGATTTTTCGCCTTTCTCTTGTTCATACATGGCGTATAAACCTGACGTTTTGATCACGTGGTCCGTTTGTACGTAAAGAGGCATCTCAGCGCTATCATCTTCCAAGGCATTAATCAGCTCAACAAAGCGGCTCAAAGCTCCCGCAGCGCGCCCGGTTAGCACTTGCTCATTCAATAACGCGATACTGGCATCCCACAAAGTACAGCCGCGATCACGGGCGGCAAAACGAATGGTTTCCAGCGTTTTATCACCCAGACCTCGCACCGGAGTATTGATCACTCGTTCAAAAGCCGAATCATCATGACGATTCGCGATTAAACGTAAATAGCTCAGCGAATCTTTGATCTCTTGGCGTTCAAAAAAGCGCATCCCGCCATAGATGCGATAAGGTAGACCAGCTTGAATTAACGCTTCTTCCAATACCCGTGACTGAGCGTTATTGCGATAAAGCATCGCACAATCATTGAGTAAACCGCCGTTATCTCGCCACTCTTTAATTTTGGTCACCGTAAAGCGGGCTTCATCCAAATCGTTATAAGCAGAGTACACCGAGATCCGTTCACCTTCATTGCCATCGGTCCATAGCTCTTTCCCCATCCGCTCGGTGTTATTGGCAATTAAGGCATTCGAGGCTTGTAAAATGGTTTTGGTTGAACGGTAGTTTTGCTCAAGACGAATGGTGTTAACACTCGGAAATTCCAAGGTGAATTTTTCAATATTGGCGATATTCGCTCCGCGCCAGCCATAAATCGATTGATCGTCATCACCCACAATCATCACATGGCATTCAGGCCCAGCTAACATGCGTAGCCAAGCGTACTGAATATTATTGGTATCTTGAAATTCGTCGACCAGAATATGTTTGAAACGCGCTTGATAGTGTTCGCGAATGTGCTGTTTATCACGCAAAAGCTCGTGAGTACGCAATAAAATTTCGGCAAAATCGACCAACCCCGCTCGGTCGCACGCTTCTTGATAAGCGCTGTACAACTGCAGATAGGTTTGCGTCACCGGATCGCGGTAAACATCAATATGCCGCGGACGTAATCCTTCGTCTTTTTTGCCATTGATCCACCAACAAACCTGTTTAGCGGGCCACTGTTTCTCATCAAGATTTTGCGCTTTGATTAAACGGCGTAATAAACGCAGTTGATCTTCAGAATCTAAGATTTGAAAATCTTCCGGCAAATTGGCATCTAAATAGTGAGCACGTAAGATACGGTGACAAATGCCATGGAAAGTACCATTCCACATACCCGATGCGCTGCCTTGCATTAGCTCTTCAATTCGTCCACGCATTTCTGCAGCGGCTTTATTGGTAAACGTCACCGACATGACCGAAAATGGCGACGCTTGTTCAACCGAGATTAGCCAAGCAATACGATGTACTAGTACCCGTGTTTTGCCACTGCCCGCTCCTGCCAACACTAATAGATTTTCTAAAGGGGCGGCAACGGCTTCGCGCTGTTTATCGTTGAGACCATCGAGCAAAAGAGAGGGATCCATCATGGCTAATCTACTGTTTATTTATACATAATTTGTACGATTATACTCTTAAACGATGGGATAACCAAATGACGTCATAAGTCTCCGTTTCATCGTGATCGTCGAGTGATGGAATAGAAAAGGGCTGCATGTGCAGCCCTTCTAAGTGATGTTTGCTTGACGTGTATTTAAGCGGGGATCCCAGCATGGCGCAGCATGGCGTCAATTTGTGGTTCACGACCACGAAAACGCTTGAATAGCTCCATAGGCTCTTCACTGCCGCCCATTTCAAGAATGTTTTCTAGGAAGCTTTGTCCGGTTTGAGTATTAAAAATACCCTCTTCTTCAAAGCGTGAAAACGCATCGGCAGACAACACCTCAGCCCATAAGTAGCTGTAGTAACCGGCGCTATAACCACCAGCAAAAATATGGCTAAAGCTGTGAGAGAAACGGTTCCACTCTAAGCTTGGTAATACTGAGATCTTTTTCTTCACCTCAGCTAAGGTTTCTAGCACTTTTGGCCCTACTTCTGGGTCGTAGGTGGTATGAAGCGTAAAGTCGAACAGACCGAATTCCAATTGACGCAGAATAAACATCGCCGATTGGAAGTTCTTCGCAGCGAGCATTTTATCCAGCATGGCTTTTGGCAGCGGTTCACCGGTTTGGTAATGACCTGAAATAAAGGTCAATGCCTCTTCTTCCCAGCACCAGTTTTCTAAAAATTGACTCGGTAACTCAACCGCATCCCAAGGCACACCATTGATGCCAGACACTGAACCCACTTCAACTTGAGTCAGCATATGATGAATACCGTGACCAAATTCGTGGAATAAAGTCACCACTTCGTCATGAGTAAATAAGGCTGGTTTATCGCCGACTGGACGGTTGAAATTACAGGTTAAATAAGCCACTGGCGTTTGCAATTCACCATTTTGCGTCACACGACGGCCACGGCAATCGTCCATCCAAGCACCGCCCCGTTTATGCTCACGAGCGTACAGATCAAGATAGAAGCTACCACGTAAGGTATGGTTGGAATCAAAAATATCAAAGAAACGTACCGAAGGATGCCAAGTATCCACCCCTGCACGCTCTTTAACCGACATACCGAACACACGGTGAAGCACTTCAAATAAGCCTTTGACTACCGTTGTTTCAGGGAAATAAGGACGCAATTCTTCATCGGAAATGTTAAACAAGTGCTGTTTTTGCTTCTCACTGTAGTATGCCACATCCCATAATTGCAGCTCAGACACGCCATATTCTTGCTCAGCAAATTGGCGTAAGGCTTCTACTTCACGCTCGCCTTGAGGCTTGGCTTTCGCCGCCAAATCATTCAGGAAGCCCAACACTTGATCTGGGGTTTCCGCCATTTTGGTCGCTAATGATTTTTCACTGTAAGAGTTAAACCCTAACATCCGAGCAATTTCATGGCGTAGCTTGAGTTTCTCAGCGATGATTTCGCTGTTGTCCCATTGACCAGCGTTAGGGCCGCGATCCGATGCTCGCGTCACGTACGCTTCGTACAACTCTTGACGCAGAGCTTGGTTATCACAATAGGTCATCACGGGTAGATAAGAAGGCATCTCTAGAGTCAATAAATACCCTTCTAACCCTTTCGCTTCTGCGGCCGCTTTCGCTGCAGCAAGGGCTGATTCTGGCATACCTGCTAACTGCTCAACATCGGAGATCTGTTTACTCCAGCCCATGGTGGCGTCAAGGACATTATTAGAAAACTTTGAACCTAACTCGGACATGCGCTTACTGATCTCACCATAGCGTTTCTGCTCCGCAGCAGGTAAGCCAATCCCTGAAAGCTCAAAATCACGCAGGCCATCGTCGATGGTTTTTTGCTGAGCTCGAGTTAAGGTTGCAAACTCTGGACTGGCTTTAATGGCTTTATAGGCGTCAAACAGCCCTTTGTGTTGTCCAACCCAAGTGCTGTACTCAGACAGCAGAGGCAGACAGCTTTCATAAGCGTCACGTAGCTCATCACTATTAACAACGGAATTCATGTGACTAACAGGCGACCACACTCGGCTTAAGCGATCATCGACTTCTTCAATCGGCGCAATCACACTCGCCCATGAAGGTTGAGTGTTACCCTCAAGAACTTGATTAATTTTAGTGCGGCAAGCTTCAATCACCTGTTCAACCGCAGGTTTTACATGCTCAGGTTTAATAGCAGAAAACGGCGGTAAGTCCGTGAACGTGAGAAGAGGGTTTGACATATAACATTCCTTTTGAGTTAAGACGTGTCGCTCTCCTTCCTATTTGGATTAGCAAAGTAAGAAGGTTCTTGTTATGAGAAAGTAAATCGGGGTGGTGAAGCGAAATTTCAATAGCGACTTAAGTATTATGACTTAAAATCACCACAAGATTGACGATCTTAAGCTAACTTTCACCCCACTGTCCCAAACGACTTGGAGTTACAAGTAAGCGGCAAGTGAATCAATCCCCATGAGCATAGACAAACGATATGACTGAGGTGAATGAACGTCGCCAACACCGCAGCAGCTTCAATTACTAAGGGGATATCATCAACCCACCTCGCTCAGACTGACGTATCACCAATCTGCACCTGAAACGCTTTTGAGTATATAATCAGGCGATATTATTTGATTCACTAGCCACACTCGCTCAGGGTGTTTTGAGAGCTCATTTTGCTAAGTTATCGTCACAGTTTTCATGCTGGCAACCACGCTGATGTATTAAAGCATATCGTACAAAGTCTTATTCTCAATGCGTTACAGCAAAAAGAGACGCCATTTGTTTATCACGATACTCATTCTGGCGTTGGGCGCTACGATTTAACCCACGAGTGGTCAGAAAAAACCGGAGAATACAAACAAGGGATTGGCCGATTATGGCAGCAGGCAGACACGCCCGCTGAAATAGACAGTTATCTGGATGCGGTTAAAGCACTCAACCAAGGCGAGGAGCTACGCTATTACCCAGGTTCACCACGCATCGCTCGTGCTCATCTTCGTGCCCAAGACCGCATGGTACTCAGCGAGCTGCATCCCAGTGATTACCCATTACTGGAGCAAGAATTTGCTCGTGATCGCCAAGTGGCGATTTACAAACAAGACGGCTTTGCACGCTTAAAAGCCAGCTTACCGCCAAAAGAACGCCGCGGTTTGGTGCTGATTGATCCGCCTTATGAGCTGGCCAAAGAGTATCGCGATGTGGTGCAAGCCATCGCGCAAAGCCATAAACGTTGGTCAACGGGCATTTATGCGATTTGGTATCCCGTGGTTAACCGCTGCGATATTGAGGATATGTTAGATGGGCTAGCTAACCTTGGCATTCGTAAAATATTACAAATTGAGCTTGGTGTAGCACCCGATACCAACCAACGCGGTATGACCGCGTCAGGGATGATTGTAATTAACCCGCCGTGGAAACTGGAGAGTGAAATGCAAACCATTCTACCGTTTCTCAAGCAAGCCATCGCTCCGGCAACGGGTCATTTTAAAGTCGAATGGGTTGTTCCAGAATAAACTGACCCAATCTACTTAATAACGCACTGAAAAGAATAACGGAGAAAGGAATGACAACACATTTTGATTATATCTGTATTGGCGGCGGCAGCGGTGGCATCGCCTCGGCGAACCGTGCGGCAATGTATGGCGCAAAAGTCGCGTTGATTGAAGCGAAAGATCTCGGTGGCACTTGTGTGAATGTCGGTTGTGTGCCGAAAAAAGTCATGTGGCATGGCGCTCAAATTGCCGAAGCAATGCAGCTTTACGCGAAAGACTACGGTTTTGATGTCAAGGTTAATAGTCTAGATTGGTCAAAACTGATTGAAAGCCGCCAAGCCTATATTGGTCGCATTCATCAATCTTACGATCGCGTGCTCGGTAATAACAAAGTGGATGTTATTCGTGGTTTTGCCCGTTTTATTGATGCCAAAACCATCGAAGTCGAAGGTCAGCACTATACTGCCGATCATATTTTGATTGCCGTGGGTGGCCGACCAACCATTCCAAACATTCCTGGCGCAGAATACGGTATTGATTCCAACGGTTTCTTTGAGTTAACCGAGCAACCGAAACGCGTAGCCGTGGTCGGTGCTGGTTATATCGCGGTTGAGATAGCTGGGGTACTGCATGCCCTTGGCACAGAGACCCACTTGTTTGTACGTAAAGAATCGCCACTGCGCAGCTTTGATCCGATGATCATCGATACCTTAACCGAAGTAATGAAAACGGAAGGGCCAACGCTGCACACCCATAGCGTGCCAAAACAAGTAATTAAAGAGGCCGATGGCAGCCTGACACTGCATCTTGAAAATGGCCAAAGCTGCAATGTCGACACCCTGATCTGGGCGATTGGCCGTCATCCCGCGACTGATGCGATTAATCTTGCTGCCACTGGCGTAGCGACTAATGAGCAAGGCTACATTAAAGTCGATCAATACCAAAATACCAATGTTGAAGGCATTTACTGTGTCGGCGATATTATGGAAGGCGGTATTGAGTTGACCCCCGTGGCCGTCAAAGCGGGTCGTCAGTTGTCTGAGCGTTTGTTCAACAACAAACCTGAAGCGAAAATGGATTATGACTTAGTGCCTACCGTGGTCTTTAGTCACCCACCGATTGGCACCATTGGCTTAACCGAACCTGATGCGATCGCTAAGTATGGCGCCGATCAGGTCAAAGTCTATACATCGAGCTTTACTGCTATGTATACCGCAGTCACCTCTCATCGCCAGCCATGCAAAATGAAATTAGTCTGCGCGGGCCCAGAAGAAACCGTGGTCGGTTTACATGGTATTGGCTTTACGGTGGATGAAATGATTCAAGGTTTTGCGGTTGCAATGAAGATGGGCGCGACCAAAGCTGACTTTGATTCGGTAGTGGCTATTCACCCAACGGGCAGTGAAGAATTTGTTACTATGCGGTAACGTCTCCTCCTAATAAAACTGCGAGCTGACATTTTGGCTCGCAGTTTTTGTTTATACGCTTATCTTAACGTAATCACTCTTGTTGAATCGGCGCCTCTAAACCGTAAGACTCAAATATCCGCGTAATTTCCCCAGAACGGCGCATTTCAGTCAATGCCGCCTCTAATTGATTAATGTATTGATAGTTTGCTGAGCGTTTAGGCACACTAAAAAAGCGTCCATTGAGCGAAACATCCGTATAACTAATTTTTCTCAGTTCGGGATCACTTTCAAATACGTCAAGTCCATGCTGCTCCGAAGTGATAGCCAAATCAAATCGTCCCGCCTTGAGCATATTAATAATTTGATCGCCACTAGTGACAAAAATAGTCCGTAGCCGATCGGTATTTTGATTAAATTGCGAACTATAAAAACTGCCATTTAATGCACCAACCACATACCCTTTACTGACGATTTCATCAAAATCTTTAGCATCGATATCAGAGTTTTTACGGGTAAAGTAAAAGACCTCTCTTTGACCATAACCCATGAGTAGTGGATGTAAATAGACCTCACGCTCCTCATCCATAGAGTGTAAGGGGATTAAGTCAACACCGCCTTGTGGTGCAACACCAATGGTTCTCGCCCAAGGCACTTGCGTCCACTGAACTTGATGGCCTAATTTACCAATGACTTGAGTGATCACATCCCCACCCGGCCCTTTACACTGACCATTTTCAAAATAAAGATAGGGGATTCGGTCTCGACAATGGCCTTGCCACGTCACATTAGCCCACAGTGGTGCAGAAAAAAACAAACTTAACCAGCTGATAATTAATAATTTAATACCTTTACCCATGCTAACGCCTCCAGTTAGTAATAGCGCATGCCCCATAACAGAGCGGCTACCAATGAGCAAAGTATAGACAGTGATTACGGCTATTGCTGAATGGAATGACGCCGATAAGGGCACTCTTCATTAAGTCACTGCAATATGATGTATTTCTTTATGTAACTAAGTTGGTTAAACTAATTCAAATTCATAATAATAAAAACCAAACTTCGTGCCCGACCCAGCCTCCATTACTCAGTGCTTTTATGATTACCTCGATCTATCAGAATCGGATCAAAATCAGTGGCTTGAATCATTACAACGGCAGAATTCCGCTCTCTATCAACAATTGGTGACTTTGTTGGCTTCAAAAACAACGTCGACCTTTTCTTTGAGCCAACTATTAACTGATCATGCCCAGACTTGGTCTAGCTCAAGACAAGACTATTCCAATTTGCGCATCGATAAATATCAGTTAACCGAGGAGATTGGTCGAGGTGGCGTGGGCGTTGTCTATGCCGCCCATCGAGCGGATGATTCTTTCGAACAACAGTTGGCGATTAAATTTATTCAACCGACCATGAACCAAGTATTGGGTTCTCGAATGTTATTTAACGAGGCGCAGTTACTGGCTAAACTGAATCATCCTGCTATCGCTAAGGTATTTGATGGCGGCATTTATAATGATCAGGTTTATATGGTGATGGAGCGCATTGATGGCCTAGCGTTCAACGCTCACCTCCAACATTATCAGCTTAACCTGCACCAGCGATTACAATTATTTAGTCAGTTATGTCGTGCCATTGAGCATGCGCATGATCATCATATCCTGCATGCCGATCTTAAACCCGAAAATATTCTCGTCACCGAACAGCATCAATTAAAACTAATTGATTTTAACCTCACGCAAAAATTGCGTGAGGGCCATGGTGATAAACCACAATTTGAATTTAAAGCTTACAGTGCCGACTATGCCAGCCCTGAACAAAAACGGGGCGATTATTTAACTCAACAAAGTGACGTGTATTCATTAGGCAAAGTACTGGCGAGCATAATTCCTGTGGGGTCACTGACTGCAACTTTAACCCTGATCATAAACCAAGCGACAGCAGAGCATACTACCGAAAGATATCAAACTGTTGGCGAGCTGCGACAAGACATTGATGCGCTGCTTGCACATCGTCCGATTAAACAACAGTCTGAGCAACCGTGGCACGTACTAAGTTGCTTTATTCGACGTCGCCCCATGCTTAGTGCACTCAGTTTACTTCTCGTTTGCTTGGTGATGATGTTCACTTATACGCTGATCGAAAAAAACCGACAATTACAGCAAGAACAACAAATCACAGAAAAGATATTGTTGCAATTAACCACCCTGATGCATCACGCACAGTACGCACAGGGAGAGTCACTCACTCTCGAAGGAATGCTAGATATGACTCGGCGATCACTACTGTCTAGCCAAGAGATACCACAACACATTAAACAAAAACTACTGGCAGCCTTAGTGGCTCCGAACGTACCTAAACAAAAACTCATACTCAATTGCTCTGATAACCAATGTCAATGATCATCACTATCCTCTGCTCGCGGCTTAAATTTACTCAATTTTTGATGGGCTTATTGTGCTTGGTAAGCCTATCTTGCTTAGCTAGTGGTACTCAAAATGGTACAGCTACGGTTCAAGATGTCGCAGAGGTTATTTTTCATCCTCAAGGTCAGCGATTAATCAATACCATGATTCAAAAACGCGACTGGCATGGCAGAGTCTGTTTGCATGATCTGGATCGTCAATTTCACCCAGACTACCAACCTCCCATTGGCCGTATTATCTTTTCGATTGACAACGATGGCCTCACTGAATACCCCTCACCCGGTGACTATTTTCAAAATTGTCATCTCGATATCAAGGGGGCTATTACCTCGCAATCAACCGAGCCTTTGCAACCTTTTGTTGATCGCCAAGGGCTACTTGGCTGTGCCCTTACCGGCTGTACTAACAATGATTTAAGTGGTTTTTATGTCGAAGATCACGACGATGAAGGCGACTGGAAATATCGTACCATTGCTCTGAGTTTTCACCCTGAGAGCCAGTTATTGATCGAAAAAGTACAAGGCTTAGGCCCAAACCAGCATATTAGTCATCATAATTTAGGGCAAACTTTAGCCTTCACTTACCCACAACAGAAAGGTGACCGAATCAACCTATCGGGTATTTGGCGACAAACCTTCTATCAACAAAATGGTATCGAATATCGTTGTCTGCTTATCTCACCGAATACGATTAAGCTCGGCCCACAGCATCAACCAAACTGCCCAGCGCAGATCAACGACTATCGCGAAGATATCTCCGCTCAGTTTCCTGCCATGTGGTGGCGTAATAATCCAGAGCCTTATGTCCAGCTTGCCCAGCTCAACACCAGCGTCACTTGGTATGATGCGGAACAAGGTAGACAGATTGTCAGTTGGGAGTATCTGCCTGCTGGAGAGCGCTGGGATCAAGGAATTTTGTATCGCTTACAACAGCAAAAAATTCGAGCCCAAGATGGCAGTGAAACCTTACAACTACTTCACGCCAGCGAGTTCACCAAACAACACCATGAGATAAAAACTAAATGAATCACTTTACCCAGATCTTACACCAGTGGCAGCAAGGGGATAAAGAGGCCGAAGCACAGTTATATCAGTTGGCCTATCAACAACTTCGCCGTTTAGCCGAACAAGAACGGCGTAAAAACATCGCTAAATATGGTCACGATAATCCGGTATTAAGTGAGGAGTTATACAATACCACCGTACTGGTTCATGAAGCCTACATCAAATTAGCGCAAGCCGATTTACAACAGATTCGCCATCAACGTGAATTTTTACTGCTCGCCGCTAAAGTCATGGGGCAAATATTGATTGATCATGCCAGAACAGTGCAAGCTCAGAAGCGCCAGGCGACAGTATCGCTCCCTACCCCAGCAGAAGCGAATGTTGAACAGCTGATTTTGCTCGATCAAACCTTAGATAGCTTTACGGTTCGCTACCCAAGGCAATCCAACGCGTTAAAGTTAAAATATTTTCTTGGCTTAAAAATCAACGAAATAAGTCAACTGTTAGAGTGCAGCACCAGCTTAATCGAAAAAGATCTTAAATTTGCTCAATCGTGGCTACAACTGCGGATGCATCAATAATGAGATACCTAGTTGGATTGATTGGCCTTGGTTGTTTAACTCTTATCTACTGGCAATGGTCAAGTCAACCATCCGCTGCCGAATCTACCACACTTGTCAGTCAAAAAATTGAACCATCAACAATGGCCGTAACGCTGGGTTTATCACCGCGCTCACGCCAAGAAGAGATGATTGAACTTCAACTAAGCCATGAGATCAACATGGTGATTAATCTGGATCCTAAGCAACCAGTCTTGGAGGCAACGCCATCAGAGAGCGTTACGCAGCCAGTTAACGATGAGAATCTGACGATTGAAGAATTTCATTCACTAACAGATCGCCAGAGAAGAGATATTACCAAGACGGCCCCAGACACGACTCAAAATCGCCCTCCTCATATTAACCAAACCTACTATGAGCAGCTTCAGCAACAGATCGCTGGTTGGGTATTACCACACGGCAGCGCGATCCATTATTCCGTTGCTATTGAACCTTTATTTATTGATCCAGATGGCGATTTACTTAGCTATCGGGTTGAACTTAATAGTCGCGCACTACAAGTACGTAGTTTAACACCCTTAACCCTGACAGGTATCGCTGACAGTCAAGAAAGCGAGCTAAGGCTCAGTATCTCAGCTAATGATAATCAACATGGATTAGAGTCTGAAAATTGGGTGACGGCACATTTTTCGTTGCCTGCAATTACACCACAGCCACCGCTAAGCGATATGTTAATCGATCAACCCTTATATCGAATTAATACCACTAGAACCCTTGGCAGCCAGCGTTACCCGTTTCATGTTTTACAGTGTGAGTTATTCGAACTCAAAGAAGGTAACGTCTGGTACGCGGCAGCTAACCATCGACGACGCTGCCCGCAGCTAGAGGAGATGAGAATCGTGGCCACCTATCAGCAGCAAGATGAACACATTCACTTACACTTTCCAGCCGGAAAAACCGCCAGTTGGCAGCTGCGTCATCATTATCCCTCTCATTTTTATTCCGATTTGATGATTTATCACATTACCAGTAACGAAAATGGCCAAGAGATGGCGTTCAGTTTATTTGATCAACGAGTTGGCGCAGAATCACGCTTGAACGTAGATACCGGTGAATATCAGTATCAAGGCTTAAATTTCGATTATCTGATGCTCAATGCCCAGCAAGAGTTTTATCCCATCGGCCTATTTAACTATATTTTTGACGTACGCCACATCCAACCAAATTACTACCAACCTGCAGATTCAGATCTGAATGTTTTCCATCCAACTCATAGTCTGTTTTGTCGAGATATCGAGCCTTATTGGGCCTATTCGAGCTTAATTGGTTCTAGCCACTATCAAATCCCCTTAATTAGTGAAAGTGGTGATCGCGCTGGCAACTATCCTCCTTTATGTGGTGAATATGCACGAACCAAAACCCGTATCGCCGTCTATTTAGACCATGAGTTTTTAGCTCAAGATGTGCCGGTTGCGGGTGAAATTTATACCTATTTACTTTATCCGCGTCCTGAATACGCGCACTTATTGGAGAAATTTGCGATTAATCTGATTTACCATTCACCTAAGTAAGTCACCTAAAATCGCCATAATGCCTGTAGACCAAGGCTAAATGTCACGGTATCCGCCTCAGGAACTAAAGCATTGGCGGATCGTGGTTGATATTCACTGCAACGGCCTTGTTCCATGGTCAGGCAATGATTCAACTCAACTCGCTTATTTTGGGAAGCAAAGCGCTTTTCATAGCTAAACTGCATAAAGCCACCCACATTCAGTCCCGGCATAATTTGATAACTCAGTGAGCCCTCAAGCCCAGTGCGAAAACCAAAGCTATCAAAACTCATATCGGCAAACTGTGAATTGGTGATTCGATTCCATAGCGGTAGGCCGAACATTAGCTTACCTTTCAACTGCCACCCGTCAGCACCACTGAGATAACCAGAGTCATAGCCAAGCCCAGCATCAAGATAAACTTGGGTCATGGTTTCCTTCCAAGTACCCACATTTTGTAAATGGCCTTGTCCTAAATAAGTGTTGGCGGCATAACGGGTGTAAGTCTGATAAGTAAATGAAGGTCCAGCCACTATCCGCCAATGATCTTGCCATTTATAGTGCAGTTGTACATGAGTTGCGGTTTTTAAATATTCGGTCTGATTATCTTGCAAGCGCTGGCCTTGCCACTGCCACTGCTCTTGTGCATTGCGAGGAGAAAATGTACCCAAAGCATCAATTGAAAAATCCCAATTCGTATTGATGCGATATAAACCACCGCTATTGAGCACCGGATTAAGCATAGTGACTGAAGATTGAGTCGCGCCATGTTGCTCTTGGTAATGAACATTCTCAACCCCCAATGTGAAATATGAATAACCATATTCTGCTGTATTAGCGGCCAAACAAGAAAATGAGCAAAATAAACAGCTAGCGATAGTAAGGGGTTGTCTCATGTTCCACTCCTTATGATGAGAGGCGCAGATACTACCCATTTGGCGCTAAATGCCAACGCTCGATAAACAAAAAAAATAAAATAAATTTTACGGATTTTTCTCTGATTTCCGTTCCTTGATATTGATATCAAAAGCCAGTACAACCACGCTCATTGATATTCATACACCGAAACGACTTGAAGTTATGAATAGTTACTCCCGATCAGCGTAGACAAACTATCTGATTGGGGTAAACGAACATAGCCAATACCACTAAAGCTTCAAGTAGGAAGGGGATATACCTTAACTATCGGCTTAATAGCTAAGGTTTAACTGTGCACTAAATAAGTTTGCAAGGAAATTCAACATAATGAACAAAATTAGTTTACTAACTCTGTCAGTAGCAATCGCATTGAGCGGCTGTGGTTCCGATAGCGCGGATAATAGCGAGCAGCCACCCATTACAGCGGGAGTGTTAATCACCGCCCTTGATGGTCACTTTTATCAAGCGGTGATCTTTGACGATGCGAATAAAAACGGCAAATTCGATCATAATGAGCATGTATTTGGCTTAACCGACCAAAGTGGTCAATTGGAATTACCGGCTGACTATCAACTCAAAGGTCACTTAGCGGTACAGACCTTGACCCCAGGTGGAGCGGTGCAGAGCAGCTTGGCGAGCCAAAATGCGGCTTATGCCGGTAAATACACCATTGATATGGACCATCCGGCTCAAGCCATGGCCCATGAAGTGGTATTTCGCGCTCCTACCCTTGAGGCACAGCAGCAGGTGATTTCGCCAATCACCGATTTGATTGTGCTAGCAATGAAAAACGATCCGACCAGCGACCTCACTCAAGCGAAACAAACCGTTGCTAACACTTTAGGGCTGGATAACCAGGCGGAACTATTAAGCGATTTTACCAACACCAATCCTAAGCTGCATAAAAAAGCCCAGATCCTCACCGACTCGAAAGCCGCTAACCCAGCAAGTTATGACCAAAACGCGGCGCAATTTGCCGAACAAGCAGCAAAACTCGTCGATAAAATGGACGACACAGAGATCAAGGATGTCAATCAACGTCCAGTGATTATCAATGATAATGAGAATGAGAATGCCGAGAGTGATTTCGCCCCTAATGTAGTCACCAACCATAAGCTGCAGGTGAGCAAAGAGGTTAAGGGTAAACTTGAGGACGATTTTGCCAATCTAAATCTCAAAGAAGGCGACACCTTTGCTGACCAAGCGTTTTCTATCGCGGACTTATTTAGCGATAAAGACCAAACGACTGTTAAGGTTGAATTAGAGCAGGATTTAAAGGCTTCAGGACTGAGCGCGAAGATTGACAATCAGCAATTGGTTCTCAGCTCAAACGGCTCTGAGCTCAAGGCACAAGATAATCTTTACTTGATCTTAGTCGCCACCGATAAAGACAACCAAGAGGCAAAGCTAGGTAAAGTGCGCGTACAACTAAACTTAAAAGTGACCGCGCTAAATCAAGCCCCCGTCATCAATCTAGCTGAAAAAGAGACATTACAGCAACAGATCGATGCTTGGTATCTCCAACAAGGGGAAGCGTTTGATCAATCGATTAATATCAGCGCGCTATTTAACGATACCGATGGCCAAGTCGTTAGCTATTGGGGCGGTGAGGTACAAGTTGCAGGATTAACCATCGCTGATGTTGATAGCCCAATGATCACCCTTAGTGGCACTCCAAGCCAAGCTTCTCCAGCTGGAAAAACCTTTACCGTTAAGGTCAAAGATGACCAAGGGGCAGAAAGCTCGACAACCTTTATTCTACCAGAGGTAAAAGAAGGGATTGCCCCGCCATCACTCAAGCATCCTTTAGAAGCCACCACTTGGTATCGTCTTGAACACGGAGGTGGTACGGCAACAACTAAACTACCGTATGATAGGATTTGGTGCGATACGCTGCATTTTGAAAACGGCAAAATATCGGGTAACTACCGCACTATGGACAACTTAACCCAGTGTGGCAATCTCGACAATCGTTCTTGGTATAACGGCACCTATCAAGTTCAAGGCGAGAAATTGATAGCCTCTTTCGGTCAAGAAAAAGCCACACTAACGATTACAGACGCTGATGATATCGCCCCAGGCGCAAAAACTTTAACTTGGTCATCTGACGAAGGAACCGAGCGTTACACATTGTTTCATCGTAAGTCAGACGCTGAAGCGCGAATTCAAATAAAATCGAATGACGGCCCAGAAAAGCGCTTTTTCCCTATGATGTTACCGACACAGCAAGAGGGCGTTGAAGCATTAGGCATGGTCTCATTATCGCTATTGAGAAACAACAATCCAGATGATATCGGGGCAATGGATGCAAACTTAACGTTGGAGTTCCCAGACCAAAATTTCACTTGCCAGAATGCAGAAGAGTTTTATAAGTACTTTATCATTCACGGACCACAGCTAGTCACTGAAACGACCGATTACAATACGGGTAAAGTTTACAAATCTTACGGTGTTTATTCGGGTAACGAATGGGGTACCTCACTTGAGTGCCATGAAAAAACAGCAAATCACATTGAGCACGCATCGATTGATTTCGACCTACCGGAACTAACCATTGGTAGTGTGTATAGCTTTATCGGCAGAGTAAAGAACCATCAAGGGCAATATATTGAAGCCATTAAGTTCAATGTCACCTGGACAGGGACAGGCGATAACGAGTAATTATTAGCCTCGAAAAATATCAAGCCCCGCTATGCGGGGCTTTTTCACTGACTCACCGACTTTACACACAATACATTCAGCTTCGAATTACCTTGTAGTTGAGTCACTTTACCGCTGGCAAATAACCCTTTACGACCTTCTCCCCAATAGGGAATGTATAATGGCCACTGATCTCGCTCGGCAATTTGACTGGCTAATAGCTGCTGCCACTCTTGCTGATTTACTAAACGCATCGTTTGTTGCTGACAAAGCGTTCTTGCTTCGTCATAACTGAGTCGATTCCATGGCTGGTTGTGCTCCATATAAAACGACTTATTTTTCGCAAAGCTATAAGGAACGACATAAGTCGTGCCATTAATCGTCGCTTGATGACGGATCTCAACATCTTCAGAAACACTTACAGGCCGAGCAGAGCGTAGCGGTTGAATTGCCGCTACACCACTTTCTGCCACTTTTCGTTCCGCCTGTTTTGCCGGACTGTCCGTGGTTGGAGTAGTTACCGTTGAGGAATGCGGTGCTGATGGGCGAATTTCTCGAATAAACGCATCACGATAAGCGGCAAGGTTATTAACCAGCATCAACTCACTGCGTGCTTGGGTAAAACTATCGTAGGGGCCGATCAAACAGCGTGTGGCTCGCCCTTCTGGCTTCATCCATACATGGGTTGAAATCTGTTGATAGATAAGCTTCGCTTGTTCAAGCGATAAGGGTTTATCAAGTAGACCACATTGAATCCAGAACTGAGATTGACTTGAACGTGGCTGACTATTGCCCCATAACCCATCACCGATCGGGCAATGACTGGCCAGAACCGGTAACTGTTCGCTAGAGGCTTGCGTCGCTTCGCAAAGTACCTCTTGCGCAAATAATGGGCCGTTGAAGAATAAAGCTCCGCCCAATAGTAGGTAAACGAGCCCTCGTGGTGCAGTGTTGATTGTGCTGATTCTCATATCTATCGTTATCCCAACTTTAGTGACAACCGTGATTTGATTCGCTACTAACTCAATGACCTAAAAACCACTGCGAAAATCACGCCAACCTCTATGTCTAGAAAAAGAGAGTCGTCTTCAATGACGACTCTCAGTGTAAGTGGCATATCGATATAAAATCAATCAGCTAGACCTTAACCTTTATAAATTTTAGGATTAAAGACATCACGCAGCCAATCTCCTAGTAAGTTAATCACCAAAACTAAGCTGATCAAGATGATGCCGGGGAATACGGTTATCCACCATGCTCCAGAGAAAATATACTTAAATCCGGTGCTGATTAATGCTCCTAAAGAAGGTTGATCGACAGGCAGTCCTAAACCAAGAAACGACAACGCCGCTTCAGACATGATCGCATTGGCGATTTGTACTGTCGAAATGACTAAGATTGGTGATAAACAGTTGGGCAAAATATGGCGAAACATAATCCGTAACGACTTAAAACCCATCACACGCGCCGCTTCAACGTACTCTTTTTGCTTTTCAGCTAACACGGATGCGCGAATGGTTCGAGCATACTGAGGCCATTCCGCAATACCGATGATCACCACCAGCATGATCACCGCATATTGGCTATAAAACTCGCCGCCAAAACTGGCTTTAAAAATCGCCGAAACAATGATGGCTACCATCATGGTCGAAAAAGAGAGTTGAATGTCGGCAAAACGCATTAAAAAACTGTCGATACGCCCACCAAAATAGCCCGCAGAAAGACCAATAATGATCCCTAAGATAAGCTGCAACCCAACGGCGAGAAAGCCTATCGTCAGTGATAAGCGCGAGCCATACAAAATGGTTGAGAGAATATCTCGGCCTTGCCCATCAGTACCCAATACAAATTGCCCATCACCGCCGTCTATCCACATAGGAGGCAGCTCAGAATCCATGATGTCGATACTGGCGAGATCGTAAGGATTACTCGGCGCAATCACAGGCGCTAACAAGGCTAACAGTAAAAAAACACTAAATAGCGCAAAGCTGACCATCGCCACTTTATCGCGTAAAAAATAATACAAAAAATCCGATTGTTTAAAACGCTGCCAAGCGGAGGGCATGGTTGTTATTGCCGTCATGATTAGGCTCCTTTTCCGGTGAGATTCACCGTCGGATTAATTAATCCATACAGTAAGTCAACGATCGTATTGGTGACGACAAAAATTAACCCAACAAAAATTACGTAGGCCGTGATCAGCGGTGTATCGACACGATTAATCGCTTCCAAAAAGAGTAATCCAGTCCCCGGCCACTGAAAGACCGTTTCGGTCAAAATGGTATACGCCACCATGGTACCAATTTGTACACCGCCTACCGTCAACACCGGTAATAGGGTATTTTTTAAAGCATGTTGAAAATAGATTTTATTCATCGCTAAGCCTTTGGCTTTAGCGAACTTAATGTATTCAGAGTTTAAAACTTCTAACATCTCTGCTCGGACTAAACGAATAAACAGAGGCAGCATAATCGAAGACAAAGCGACACTTGGTAACACTAAATGACTTAACCCATTGAGGTTAAATAACCCCGACTGCCAGCCGAAAACGTTGGTGGTTTGACCGCGGCCATAAGAAGGCAGCCAACCCAGTTCAATCGAAAACACATACATCAACATAATGGCGGTCAAAAAGACTGGGATCGAAATACCAATGCTGCTGCCTGCCATAATAAGTTTCGAAAACAGCCGTTTAGGGTGGATAGCCGAATAGACGCCTAATGGAATCGATAAGGTAATGATGATCACGGTCGCGGCAAAAACCAGCTCAAGAGTCGCAACCAGTTTATCCAAAATCACCTCAGCCGCTGGGCGTTTGAAAAAGTAGGAAGTCCCTAAATCACCTTTGATCGCCGCGCCTAAGAAACGACTATATTTGACCAAAAATGGGTCATTAAGCCCCAACTCATCACGCATCGCTTGGCGCTGTGCTTCCGACACCGATTGCCCAACCAGTTCACGCAACGGATCGCCTAAGTTATCTTGGATGGCAAACGCCACCAAGCTAATCACAAACATAACGATCAGTGCCTGATATAGGCGTTTGATCAAAAAAGAAAACATTCCCTGCCCCTTACAACACTATCCATCACCCTGCTGGGGTGATGACAATATTGACCACAATAAACAACGGCTTTAAAGAAGAAAAAGGTTGCCATCTAAGAGGGCAACCTTTCCTCAACCTCAAACATTTCAGAAAGGTTATCTAAACGCTACTTGTTGACAACCAGATCACCAAAGTAAGGGAAGTCCATACCATTGATGATCGGCGCTAACTCAAGGTTTTTCTTCGCAGCCCAAGAGGGGTCTTGCCAATGCAATGGTACAAAGGCCGCTTCGTTGTATAGGATCTCTTCTACCTTTTTCAGCATCTCACTGCGTTTGGCTAAATCGGTCTCGACGTTAGACGCATTAACTAAGGCATCCACTTCTGGATTAGAGTAGTGACCACAGTTGTACTGCCCTTTACCAGTCTGTTCATTACGCGTCATGGTCAAAAACTCGGTAAAGTTAGCGGAATCTTCTGTATCTGGGTGCCAACCAATCAGCAACATATCCGCCGCACATTTATCAAATTCTGGCCAATATTGCGCTTTAGGCATGGTTTTCAAATCAACTTTAATATTGATACGAGCAAGCATTGCAGAAGCGGCTTGAGCAATTTTATCGTCATTAACATAGCGGTTATTCGGCGAAATCATCGACAAATTAAAGCCTTGTTCATAACCTGCGTCTTTCATCAGTTGTTTGGCTTTTTCAAGATCAAAACGCGGTTTGAGATTCTCGTTATAACCGGCATAACCGACTGGACTCTGCTGACCCGCGGCCGTTGCTGCGCCACGCATAACACGATCGACAATCCCTTGATTATTAATCGCATAGACAATCGCTTGACGAACACGTACATCACGTAGGGCTTCATGACTATTTTGGTTTAATTGAAAGGTGATCACGCGTGTACCCGGCATGGTGTACAGCTCAACATCACGCGCATTACGAATGCGCTGGTAATCATTAGGCGAGACAGGTGCAATCATATCAACACCACCAGATAATAATGCCGCCACACGGGTTGCATCTTCTTTGATTGGCACGAGAGTCAGTTTCTCAACGTTACCTTTGCTGGCTGTATCCCAGTAATCCGCAAAGCGAGCAAACTCCATACGAATACCCTGCTCACGGTGAGTAATAATGAAAGGGCCGGTGCCCGAAGCATTTAAAGAAGCAAAGGAAGATCCGTGTTTGACAATTTCCGCTTTATCTTTGCCATCAGCGGTCTTACCAGAGTAGAACTGGCTGTCCATCGGGAAAATATAGGTCGCAACGTTTTCGATCAGGGGATAAACACCATGGGTTTTAATATCCACCGTGTAATCATCCACTTTACTGATCGAAGCTAGCGGCTCAAAAATACCTTTAAAATCGGCGGACTCTTTCAAGCGATTGAACGTCCATATCACATCATCGGCGGTGAAAGGATTACCAGAGTGAAACTTGACGCCTTCGCGCAAATGAAAGCGCATGGTTTCATCATCCAAACGCTGCCAAGATTTCGCTAAACGGGCTTCAAATTGCATGTCTTGAGTAAAACGAATCAGCGGATCAAACACCATGTGCGATAACTGAAGTGTACCGCCAGAGAGCTGCTCATGAGGATCCATCGACACGGGGTCTGAATCGTAAGCGATTTTGATTTGTGCAGCGTTGAGCGAAAAACTCAGTCCAGCAGCAATTAAGGCTAGGGCTAGCTTGCTTTTAATGATTTTCATTGCATAACTCCTTATGCGGGAATCGATATCCCTATGGGTTGTTTTGGTTATTGGGTACAACGTCGATGACCTATCGTCAACCTTTAACGCTCATCGCGCATTAAGCCGAGACTCGTTGTTCTCTTAAGCCTGTGAATTCCGGCATTAACGAGATCAATTGTTGACTGTATTCATGTTGTGGATGGGTAAACAATTGCTCTGTTGGGGCAACTTCCAATAAGGTCCCCATCTTCATCACCCCGACTCGGTCACACATCTGGCGAATAACCGGCAAATCATGACTGATGAATAACATGGTTAAATTGAGCTCTTGCTGTAAGTCTTTTAATAAATTCAAGATTTGTGCTTGCACAGAAACATCCAAGGCAGAAGTCGGTTCATCACAAATCAATAGACGAGGACGAGTCGCGAGAGCTCGAGCAATCGAAATACGTTGACGCTGACCACCAGAAAACTCATGAGGATACTTAACGCCAGCCATTCGGCCCAAGCCAACATACTCTAAAAGATCGTGCACGATTTGCCGCGTTTGCGATTCATTGTCGGTCAAATGGTGGAAGCGAATTGGTTCAGCAATAATGTCCATCACCTTCATGCGAGGATTCATTGACGTATACGGATTTTGAAACACCATTTGCATTTGACGGCGGATAGGACGACGCTGTTTTTCCGATTTGAGAGCGGTAAGATCGATTCCCTCAAACGTCACTCGACCTTCATTAGGTTGATATAAGCCCGCGATCACTCGCGCGATGGTTGATTTACCCGATCCCGACTCACCGACCAGTCCAAACGTTTCCCCTTCATGGACTTGGAAACTGACATTGTTCGATGCTTGAACATATTCACGACGACTGGCAAACAATGAGTCTTTGGTTACAAAGCGCAAGTTAACCTGCTCAACATTCAATAGTGGGCCAGTATAGGCACGCTGATCTTGGCTTTGTCCTAACCAATGGGTTTTGATATCCAGTGGCGCCAGTTCACTGGCTTGCTCGATGTAGCTAACCAGCGGAAATCGGTCTAATTTCATGTCCGAGCGCGGGACGGCAGAGATCAAACTACGTGTGTAAGGATGATCAGGGTCGCCAAGCACTTTCGCCGTCGGTCCAAATTCGACGAGATCACCGCGATACATAACCGCAACACGGTCGGTAACATTAGAAACAACGCCCATATCGTGGGTCACCAGCATACAGCCAACATTATTTTTCTTACACAAATCACGAATCAAACTCAAGATCTGATCTTGAATAGACACGTCTAGCGCAGTGGTTGGCTCATCGGCAATGATCAGGTTCGGCTCTCCGGCCAAGGCGATAGCGATAACCACTCTTTGACGCATACCACCTGAAAATTGATGAGGATACTGCTTAAGACGATTTTCAGGCTGCGGAATACCTACTTGATTCATCAACGCTAATGCGCGTTGGTAAGCCTGTTCATTACTCACCTTCATATTGGCATGAATGGTTTCCGTTAACTGCTGTTCAACGGTGAATAATGGATTTAAAGACGTCATCGGATCTTGAAAAATAAAGCCGATTTTTGAACCACGCACTTGGCGCATTTTTTCTATTGATAGGCCAGAAATTTTCTCGCCATTTAAAAACACCTCACCACCAGCAACGGTGCCAGGAGGACTCAATAGATCAATAATTGCATTACCGACGGTCGATTTGCCAGCCCCCGATTCACCGACGACACCAACAATTTCACCGCGCTGAATATCCAGTGTGAGTGATTTTACCGCAACATGAACCCCATGACGTGAGGGATATTCTATGCGTAAGTTATTAACTTCTAAAAGTGACATGCAAACCAGACCTCAACCGCTATGGCGTAATTATCCGTGTCTGAGACTGACTGATTCAGACCATAAAATGGCTGATTATTCAGTCAGTACCAATTAATCCTTTTGACCAGTCCATTGTTCTGGTTATTTACAAGTTGAACAATTTGGCAAAATTTTCACATAAAAGCAACAAGCAAACTCGAAAAGATAAATTTATCGCTGAGTTATCGAAAAGCTCAACTCAGCGCTGACTCACCACTTATCTCTACCATGATCACAAAAAGCCCCAGTCTTTCGACTGGGGCTTCTTGTAGTGGTCGGTGAAGAGCTGGGCTTGAATATCAGGCGAACCCCCGACCCTAGCAAGAGCGCTATATCATTTTAAATTTAGCGCATGAAAAAAGCCCCAGTCTTTCGACTAGGGCTTCTTATAGTGGTCGGTGAAGAGCTGAGCTTGAATATCAGGCGAACCCCCGACCCTAGCAAGAGCGCTATATCATTTTAAATTTAGCGCATGAAAAAAGCCCCAGTCTTTCGACTGGGGCTTCTTATGGTGGTCGGTGAAGAGGGATTCGAACCCCCGACCCTCTGGTCCCAAACCAGATGCGCTACCAAGCTGCGCTATTCACCGAAACAATTTTTTGCTTTAAGAACAACTACCGAGGGTCGCCCTTTAGTCCGCTGCTCATAAAATCGGGATACGCTACCAAGTTGCGCCATTCACCGATATCTTTTTATACTGCTTAAATAATGGGGTGACTAACGAGGCTCGAACTCGCGACAACCGGAATCACAATCCGGGGCTCTACCAACTGAGCTATAGCCACCATCAATCTTTGTAATAGCTAATTAATTATAGCTATTTGTCAGTTAAGCTAATTGCTTAACTTATTGAAAATGGTCGGTGAAGAGGGATTCGAACCCCCGACCCTCTGGTCCCAAACCAGATGCGCTACCAAGCTGCGCTATTCACCGAAACAATTTTTACTTTAAGAATAACTACCGAGGGTCGCCCTCTGGTCCGCTATTCCTAAACTCGGGATGCGCTATCAAGCTGCGCTATTCACCGAAACAATTTTTACTTTAAGAACAACTACCGAGGGTCGCCCTCTGGTCCACTATTCCCAAACTCGGGATGCGCTACCAAACTGCGCTGCTCACCGATATAATTTTTTATCTCGAAAAATCAAGAATGGAAGCTATTGCTACCAAAATAATGGGGTGACTAACGAGGCTCGAACTCGCGACAACCGGAATCACAATCCGGGGCTCTACCAACTGAGCTATAGCCACCACTGATGTTGCCAATACACACCCTAATCAACCAACCGGATGGCGCGCCCGAAAGGATTCGAACCTTCGACCTTTGGCTCCGGAGGCCAACGCTCTATCCAGCTGAGCTACGGGCGCATGCCCTATCGGCGGAGTGGAATAATACGGATATCCCCTGAGGGCGTCTAGTACTTTTTCAACTTTTTTTCTTGTTTGGCGTCTTTTTCAACAAACCTTGCCGATAAAAGCCAATTTTACCGCTAACTCTTGCCTCTAAAGCGCGTTATCAGTGATAGACAATACGCCATCACCCAAAATAATCCGTTAATGGCTAAAGTCGATATTGGCTATTTTTTAGTAAACATGGCTTTTAAATTAGCGATATGTGCTTGGCCTTTATTCATTCGCTCTTCTTGAGAAAGCACTTTTTTCTTCGTTTCCCATTCAACATCGTCGTAAGGTAATTCATCCAAAAAGCGACTTTGGGTCGGTTTAATCAGTTCACCAAACTGACGGCGTTCTTTACAAACGGTAAACGTTAATTCTCGCTGCGCTCGTGTAATGCCAACGTACATCAAACGACGCTCCTCTTCGACATTCTCTTCATCAATACTGGTTTGATGAGGCAAAATGCCTTCTTCAGCGCCTATCAGATAAACGTAAGGAAACTCCAATCCTTTCGAGGCATGCAATGTCATTAGCTGAACAGCATCACTATCGTCATCTTGCTCGCCACGCTCCATCATGTCGCGTAGAGTCAAGCGCTGAACCACTTCTCTTAGAGTTTTCTCTTCTTGATCATAATTGTCACCTTCTAAATCGGCGACAATCCAAGTATAAAGTTCAGAAACGTTTTTCATGCGCATTTCCGCCGCTTTCGCGCTTGAAGATGTCTCATACAACCAATCTTCGTAGTGAATATCACGCACCAGCGAGCGTAAGGCTTCGACAGTATTGCCACGTTCCGCATTATCGGTGATTTCAACTAACCACTGCGTAAAACGTCGTACATTATCCAGGCCTCGCCCCGCTAAATGTTGTTCCAATCCCAGTTCAAAACTCGCCGCAAACAGACTTTTACCTCGCATGTTGGCGTAACTACCTAGTTTTTCTAAGGTCGCAGGCCCTATTTCTCGCTTAGGAGTATTCACGATCCGTAAAAAAGCATTATCGTCATCCGGATTCACCAAAACTCGCAAATAAGCCATGATGTCTTTAATTTCTGCCCGAGCAAAAAATGACGTTCCCCCAGATAACTTATAAGGCACTCGGTTCTGCATCAGTGACTTTTCAATCAGACGCGACTGATGATTACCCCGATATAAAATCGCGTAATCACGGTATTCGGTACGATTAAGAAATTTATGGGCGATCAGCTCTGCAGTGACCCGCTCAGCTTCATGATCTTCATTATTAGCAATAATGACTTTGAGTTTTTCCCCATCAGGAATATCGGAAAACAGTACTTTTTCATACACATGAGGATTGTTAGCTATCAAAATGTTCGCGGCACGTAAAATTCGACTGGTTGAACGATAATTCTGCTCTAATTTAATCAATTTTAAATGACTAAAATCTTGACCTAGCTGGACCAAATTTTGTGGTCGAGCGCCTCGCCAAGAGTAGATCGATTGATCATCATCACCCACGACAGTTAAGCGCCCACGCTCACCGACCAATAGTTTAACTAATTCATACTGACTGGTGTTGGTGTCTTGATATTCATCAACGAGTAAATATCGGATACGACTTTGCCAGCGCGTTCTCACCTCTTGATGATCACGCAAGAGCCGAACGGGTAGTGAGATCAAATCGTCGAAGTCTAAGGCGTTATACGCTTGCATCTGCTTCTGATAACACTCATAACAAAAAGCAAAAAGTTGTTGCTGCTCACCCTTTGCGATGGCTTTGGCTTGTTGCGGCGATACCATGTCATTCTTCCAATTAGAAATGGTACTTAATAGCTGACGCAACAAATCTTTATCGCCCTCTAACTGAGATTCCGTGAGCTCTTTCAATAATGCTAATTGATCTTGATCGTCGAATAATGAGAAACCGGGTTTTAACCCTAACGCTTTGTACTCTCTTCGAATAATAGTTAAACCAAGGGTATGAAACGTTGATACGATGAGACCACGCGACTCCGCTTTACCTAATGTTTGACCAACGCGATCTTTCATTTCTCGAGCGGCTTTATTAGTAAAGGTCACCGCTGCAATATTACGTGCCTTATATCCACACTGCTGAACTAAATAGGCAATTTTATTGGTAATCACGCGGGTTTTTCCCGACCCAGCTCCCGCGAGGACGAGACAAGGACCCGATACATACTTTACCGCTTCATCTTGTCGTGAGTTCAGCTTCATCTTCTTCTCTGTGTGGATTATTCAAGACGCTAATCATAATGCCGCTGATGGCTCAATACTATGTTGAACTCAAAAAACAGTCGCAAAGTAAAATTTTTTCTCATTTACTGCACAACTGTATTGCAAACATGGTTGGGTTGTAGGCTATAATGTGACCTCAGTTAATCAGATATGATGGCAAGCTTATTATTCAGTCAGAAGAAAAATATGAATGCCAAACCATAACAACTGATTGCAAATAAAATGAATTGAGCAAAAAATAGCTATTGGACTCTCTCTTTACTGGTAATCATCGGTACAACCACCTACGTTTTATAAACGTTGCTACCGGTTTATTTAGCTATTGAGCATGAGGTGTATCCAGCGCACTTGGTCCCAAACTCAAGAAAACCTAACCCCTCTCATCGATTGTGATAGGGAAACATTTCAACCATGTGGCACATTTCAAGTCGTTATCGAGCCGATTGAGATACCGTCATTCAACATTAACTTGGAGTTCTCACCAGAATGAAAAAGTGGACATTATTTATGTTACTTATCGTGGTGCTGCTATTTGGTAGCGTGATAGGTTTCAATCTGTTTAAACAGCAAAAAATCGCTGAATTTATGGCTAATCGACCTGAAGCAGAATTTCCGGTAACGGTCACGGAGGTCAATGCCGTTGATTGGGTACCCGTGATTGAAGCCATTGGTTTTATTGAGCCGAATCAAGGCGTCACTCTAACGACAGAAACCAGTGGCGTGATTGATCGCATCTTGTTTGAATCAGGCGCTCAAGTAGAAGAAGATCAACCATTGGTAATGCTTGACTCTGCCGTCGAACAAGCCAATTTAAAGAGCTCAAAAGCTCGACTCCCAGCTGCAAAAGCAAAATACGAGCGCTACAAAGGTTTGTTCAGTAAAGGGTCAATCTCTAAAGAAGCTCTTGATGACGCAGAAGCCAGTTACTACTCGCTCGCTGCCGATATCGAAAGCTTAAAAGCCGCTATCGCTCGCCGCGAAATTAAAGCACCTTTTGCTGGCGTAGTGGGTATTCGTAATGTCAATCTCGGTCAATATTTACAACCCGGCACTGACATCGTACGCCTAGAAGACACCACCGTCATGCGTCTACGTTTTACCGTGCCACAAACTGATATTTCCCGCATTTTCATCGGACAAAATGTTGATATTTTTGTCGATGCTTATCCTGACGATTCGTTTAAAGGCTCGATCACGGCGATTGAACCTGCCGTTAGCGTGCAAAGTGGTTTGATTCAAGTTCAAGCGGATATCCCTAACAGCGATGGTAAATTACGCAGTGGTATGTTTGCTCGCTCGCACATCATATTACCAACACTAGAGAATCAGGTGACTCTGCCTCAAACCGCCATCACCTTTACACTCTATGGCGATAGTGTATTTGTGTTGACTAAAGATAAAGGTGAACAGCGTGTCGAACAAAGAGTCATCAAAGTTGGTGAACGTACTCGTGACATTGCTCATATCCTCGAAGGCATAAATCCTGGGGATGTCGTCGTCACTACAGGGCAAGTTCGTTTAAGCAATGGCGTGAAAGTACGTATCGTAGAAAGCGATGCGACGACTCCACCAGCCAAAACACCGATGCTGTAACCGGAGGAATTATGCGCTTTACTGATGTTTTTATTAAACGTCCAGTTTTAGCGGTATCGATCAGCTTTTTGATTGCATTGCTTGGTTTGCAAGCGATGTTCAAAATGCAAGTGAGCGAATACCCTGAAATGACCAATACGGTGATTACGGTCTCTACCAGTTATTACGGTGCCAGTGCCGACTTGATTCAAGGCTTTATCACTCAGCCATTAGAACAAGCGGTGGCTCAAGCCGATAATATTGACTATATGACGTCTCAATCGGTGTTAGGTAGCTCCAAAATCACCGTTTACATGAAACTCAATACTGACCCTAACGCAGCATTGGCAGATATTTTAGCCAAAACCAACTCGGTTCGCTCTCAGCTACCAAAAGAGGCCGAAGATCCATCGGTCAGTATGTCGACAGGTTCAACAACCGCCGTGTTGTATCTGGGTTTCACTAGCAATGAACTTGATTCCAGTCAGATCACCGATTATTTACAACGGGTGATTAACCCTCAACTGTACGCAATTAATGGTATTTCCAGTATCGATCTGTACGGTGGTATGAAATATGCCCTACGTGTGTGGTTAGATCCGGCAAAAATGGCGGCGTTTAATCTAACCGCGAAAGATGTTATGGGCGTATTGAGTGCAAATAACTATCAATCGGCGACCGGTCAAATCACTGGTGAGTTTGTGCTGTTTAATGGTAGCGCTGATACTCAAGTCTCTAGTGTTGAAGAGCTCAAAAACCTTGTCGTAAGGACCGATGCTAGCAACATTATTCGTCTGGCTGACATTGCCAAAGTCAGTTTAGCGAAGAGTCATGACAGCTACCGGGCGAGTGCTAATGGGCAAGAAGCGGTTGTGGCAGCAATTAACGCCGCCCCAAGCGCTAACCCTATCAATATTGCCAAAGATGTTCTTGATGTCCTGCCTGAGCTTGAGCGCAATATGCCAAGCACGATAAAAATGAATATCATGTATGACTCAACCGTTGCGATTAATGAATCCATTCATGAGGTTATCAAAACCATCATTGAAGCTGCGTTAATTGTACTGGTGGTGATCACGCTATTCTTAGGATCGCTGCGAGCGGTGATTATTCCCATTATTACCATTCCGCTATCACTGATTGGTGTCGCTATGGTGATGCAAGCGATGGGATTCTCATGGAACCTGATGACACTACTTGCGATGGTGTTGGCGATCGGTCTGGTGGTTGATGATGCGATTGTCGTACTAGAAAACATTGACCGGCATATTAAAGAAGGAGAGTCACCGTTTCGAGCGGCAATTATCGGTACTCGGGAAATCGCGGTTCCAGTCATTTCGATGACTTTAACACTAGGTGCGGTATATGCTCCGATCGCTTTAATGGGCGGGATCACGGGTGCATTGTTTAAAGAGTTTGCGCTAACCTTAGCTGGCGCAGTGTTTGTCTCTGGTATTATCGCCTTAACCTTATCACCGATGATGTGCTCGAAGATGCTCAAAGCCAATGAAATACCGAGCAAATTTGAACAAACCGTGCATCATCTACTCGATAAGTTAACTCAGCGCTATGATCGCATGTTGCAAGCAGTGATGTTGCATCGCCCAGTCGTGATTGCCTTTGCGATCATCGTGTTTGCGAGTCTACCCGTTTTATTTAAATTCATTCCTAGTGAACTTGCCCCATCGGAAGATAAAGGGGTAATCATGCTACTCGGTACTGGACAATCTAACGCTAACTTAGATTACCTATCGAATACGATGCATGAAGTGAATAAAATTCTCTCTGATCAGCCAGAGGTACAATTTGCTCAAGTGTTTACCGGGGTTCCAAATTCTAACCAAGCGTTTGGTATTGCTTCAATGTTCCCTTGGAGCGAACGTCAAGCCAGTCAAGCAGAGGTGACGAAACGTGTTGGCCACTTAGTGCAAGATATTCCCGGCATGGCGGTAACAGCCTTCCAAATGCCTGAGTTACCCGGCGCAGGTTCTGGGTTACCGATTCAGTTTGTCATCACTACACCTAACGCATTTGAGAGCTTATTCACCATTGCCAGTGATGTATTAACACAAGTCAAAGCTAGCCCACTCTTTATCTATTCGGATTTGGATCTGAACTACGATTCCGCGACGATGAAAATCAACATCGACAAGGACAAGGCGGGCGCTTACGGTGTGACCATGCAGGATATTGGTATGACGTTAGGGACCATGATGGCCGATGGCTATGTTAACCGTATTGACTTAGATGGCCGATCTTACGAGGTCATTCCGCAGGTCGAGCGTAAATATCGCCTTAATCCTGAATCAATGAAAAACTACTTTGTACGGGCTTCCGATGGCAACATGATCCCATTGGGCAGCTTGATCACCATTGATGTGGTCGCCGAGCCGCGCTCACTGCCTCACTTTAATCAGTTAAATTCAGCAACGGTTGGTGCGGTACCTGCACCAGGTACCGCCATGGGTGATGCCATCGCTTGGTTTGAAAACATTGCTGAAACTCAACTGCCTAAAGGCTATAGCCATGATTATATGGGCGAAGCAAGACAATACGTGACAGAGGGAAGCGCACTCTACGTGACCTTTGGCTTAGCATTAGCGATTATCTTCCTAGTTTTGGCGATTCAATTTGAATCGATTCGCGATCCATTAGTGATCATGGTATCTGTACCTTTAGCTATCTGCGGCGCGCTGATCGCCCTGGCGTGGGGAGCATCAACCATGAATATCTACTCGCAAGTCGGGTTAATCACTCTGGTCGGTTTGATTACCAAACACGGGATTTTGATTTGTGAGGTGGCCAAAGAAGAGCAGTTACATAATAAGCTCAGCCGTATTGATGCCGTGATGGCAGCAGCCAAGGTTCGTCTACGTCCAATATTGATGACTACAGCGGCGATGATTGCAGGCTTGATACCACTGATGTACGCAACGGGTGCAGGAGCCGCACAGCGCTTTAGTATTGGCATCGTGATTGTCGCGGGTCTCTCGATTGGTACTCTGTTTACGCTATTTGTACTTCCGGTAATTTATAGCTATTTAGCGGAGAAACACAAACCGCTTCCTATCTTCGTTGAAGATAAAGATCTAGAGAAACTCGCACGGATTGATGAAGCGAAAGCCGCTCAACGACAACTAGCCGAAAATCGCTCGTAAGCTTCTTCCTCTGTTATCGCAAAGGCCACAAACGTGGCCTTTTTTATTGGCTAAGTAACGACTTTTAACCATGAATTGCATAGAATAGCGGCAATAAATAAGGAGAGACCACCCAATGTTTGATCCCAAAAAACTAGAACAAATTGCTAAACAAATCCACGACTCAATGCCTCAACCCGTCAAAGACCTCGGCTCTGATGTCGAACAAAAAGTGCGCCAAGTTATCCAAGGACAATTAAATAAACTCGATGTGGTTAGCCGAGAAGAATTTGATGTACAAACGCAAGTCTTACTACGTACACGTCAAAAGCTCAGCGATATGGAGCAGAAACTTAACGAGCTGGAAGCGAAACTTAACGAAAAATAAGTAGCGTTAACTGGGAAATGTGAACCGGAAGGAAAAAAGTGGGGCTTCGTGTATCACTCAGCCCCTTTATTATATTTTTATGTTGTTGTGTTTGCTGTGTTGCTCTTTAGTGTGACTAGCGGTTAATCACCAACCGCGATACGCTTCATATCTTGCATATAGCCACGAAGTTCTTCACCAATATATTCAACTGGGTGGTTGCGAATCGCACTATTAACTTCAATTAACGTTGCGTTATCGACTTGATTGGAAACCGCACCAAGTCCCTTGCCAATCACATCGGTACTTACTGAAGGCATAAATTGCTCACGCAGCAATGGTGTGGCGACGTTGGCAAATAAGTAATTACCATACTCAGCAGTATCCGAAATCACTACGTTCATTTCATACAAACGCTTACGGGCAATAGTATTGGCTATCAATGGTAACTCGTGTAGTGATTCATAGTAGGCCGATTCGTCGATAATTCCTGATGCGGTCATCGCCTCAAAGGCTAGCTCAACCCCAGCACGAACCATCGCAATCATCAGAATGCCATTATCAAAATACTCTTGTTCAGCAATTTTGATGTTCGAATCAGGATAATTTTCAAACGCAGTTTGTGCCGTTTCGGCGCGCCACCCCAGTAGCTCAGCATCATCATTCGCCCAGTCAGCCATCATAGTCCGAGAGAAGTGACCAGCAATAATGTCATCCATGTGTTTGTTATACAGTGGGCGTAATAAATCTTTAAGTTGCTCTGATAACTCAAAAGCTTTTACTTTAGCTGGATTTGATAGGCGATCCATCATATGAGTGATACCGCCAAACTTGAGTGCTTCTGTGATGGTTTCCCAACCATATTGGAGTAGTTTTCCGGCATAACTTGGGTCAACGCCTTCAGCAACCATCTTTTCATAACAGACAATTGAGCCCGCTTGTAACATCCCACAAAGAATGGTTTGTTCACCCATTAAGTCAGATTTTACTTCTGCAATAAACGAAGACTCCAAGCACCCAGCACGATGCCCTCCCGTTGCCGCCGCCCACGCTTTAGCAATTTCCCAGCCTTCACCTTGAGGATCATTTTCCGGATGGACCGCAATTAAGGTCGGAACGCCAAAGCCACGCTTATACTCTTCACGAACTTCCGTTCCAGGGCACTTAGGGGCGACCATCACGACCGTAATATCTTTGCGGATCTGCATGCCTTCTTCGACAATATTGAAACCATGAGAATAACCAAGTGCTGCCCCTTGTTTCATTAGTGGCATAATACTTTCTACCACATTAGTGTGTTGCTTATCTGGGGTTAGGTTTATCACTAGATCCGCCTGCGGAATCAGTGTTTCATAGCTACCGACTGGAAAGCCGTTAGACTGTGCATTCTTATAAGATTGACGTTGTTCATCAATCGCCACTTGACGCAAAGCATAAGCAATATCAAGTCCAGAATCACGCATATTTAGGCCTTGGTTCAGGCCCTGAGCGCCACACCCTACAATGACTATTTTCTTACCTTTCAGATAATCGGCTTCTGACGCAAATTCTTCTCGGGCCATAAATCGGCAACGACCCAACTGATCGAGCTGTTCGCGTAAATTTAATGTGTTGAAATAGTTAGCCATTGTGCGCTCCTTGATGATGATCCATACGGTCGGTGGTCATACACCGAATAGCTTTCATAGTAGTGCATGAACATCATTGCTTAAAGTGATATATTCACAAGTAGTAATTGCAATAAATGCAACAATGGTAAGATTAATGAACATAAAAACCCTACAGCTATTCGTACACCTTTGTGAGTATAAAAATTTTAGCAGCACAGCAAAAGCACTGCATGTCAGTCCGTCAGCACTGAGTCGACAAATTCAAAAATTAGAGGACGAAATAGGTCATAGTTTATTTGTCCGCGATAATCGAAGTGTAGAGATCACCCCATCTGGCTATAAACTCTTACCCGTCGCCCAGCGTATGCTTAATGACTGGCGACAACTACAATTACAACTCAATGAACAGCACAGTGAACTGAAAGGTGAAATTCGTTTATTTTGCTCGGTCACTGCCAGTTACAGCCACTTACCTGATTTACTCAATGCTTTTCGTCTCCAACATCCTTATATTGAATTCAAATTACTCACCGGCGATCCAGCTCAAGCGATTGAAATTATTCTTGAAGATGAGGCGGATATTGCCATTGCAGCCATCCCTGACAATGTGCCTTCAAGGCTTGAATTCGCTACGATCAGTGAAATACCGCTGTCAGTGATCGCCCCTACAGGGATCAGTCATTTTTTAGAAGAGCTGCAAAAAGAGTTTCCCGATTGGAACCAAATACCCTTTATTGTTCCCGAGGCAGGGACAGCACGAGAGAGAGCCAACAGTTGGTTTAAGAAAATGAAGATTAAACCCAATATCTATGCACAAATCGCCGGACATGAAGCTATCGTGAGCTTAGTGGCATTAGGTTGTGGTGTTGGCGTGGCACCGGATGTCGTGATCAACAATAGTCCGCTCAGAGATAAAGTCCAAAAGCTCTCTGTATTACCGATTAAGCCCTTTAAATTAGGGGTCTGTTGCAAACGTTCTCAGCTCGATGATCCATTGGTGAGGGCATTATGGCGAGTGATCAGCGACTTCCAAAGCGGTTGACGGGTCAAGAAAGTCCAAATCCTAGTAGTTTGCCTATTTGCCCCATGCAAAAAATCCCCAGCATTGCTGCTAGGGACTCTTATCAGTGGCGGAGCGGACGGGACTCCCTGCCGTTGAACAACCAGCGCGACCCCCGGCGTGACAGGCCGGTATTCTATTTAATTAAACTTATCCGCTGTCTGCTTTTCTTTCGTATTAATAACGAACAACAAAAAAATCCCCAGCATTGCTGCTAGGGATTATTATCAGTGGCGGAGCGGACGGGACTCCCTGCCGTTGAACAACCAGCGCGCCCCCCGGCGTGACAGGCCGGTATTCTATTCAATTAAACTTATCCGCTGTCTGCTTTTATCTGCTATTGATTACCAACCAATAAAAAA
>NZ_VHTA01000013.1:0-72177 GCF_030851525.1 Vibrio sp. 2017_1457_13 | reverse complement strand
ACCCACCTGATTCCATGCCGAACTCAGAAGTGAAACGAAACAGCGTCGATGGTAGTGTGGGGTCTCCCCATGTGAGAGTAGAACATCGCCAGGCTTTAATACTTGTGTTTAGACCTAAGGTCTGAAGGCAGAAACTCAATAAAGCATCAATCAGACTTTATCGAGTAACAAGACAATGTGGAGCGGTAGTTCAGTTGGTTAGAATACCGGCCTGTCACGCCGGGGGTCGCGGGTTCGAGTCCCGTCCGCTCCGCCACTGATAAGAGTCCCTAGCAGCAATGCTGGGGATTTTTTATTGTTCGCTATTAATACGAAAGAAAAGCAGTCAGCGGATAAGTTTAATTGAATAGCATACCGGCCTGTCACGCCGGGGGGCGCGCTGGTTGTTCAACGGCAGGGAGTCCCGTCCGCTCCGCCACTGATAATAATCCCTAGCAGTCATGCTGGGGATTTTTTGTATCGGGTAAATTTATAAAAAGTTTTGGTCTGTGTGAAGAGAGTAGAATGGATCCATTGGATCTTTTCTTTGGCTATCTGTTGGAGCACAGAATACAGAGATTGCTGTATGAGTGTTGTATTAAAATGATTCATCAGTAATAAAAAACCGATAGTGAATCACTATCGGCTTTTTTCTGCTATTTTCTTTAAAGAATTTGCTTTAATACTCGGTCAGCTTTAACACGCGTAATTCTTTTCATTAGTCGTTGTACGACGTCAGGATAACTATCGAGCTTCTCAATTTGTTTGTAGGTACAGACTAATTGCGTATGCTGTAAAATGTTATCCATCTCTTTACTAAATTTATCAAGGAGATGTCCGTGTTTATCGTGGATAAGTAACGCGTTCTCTAAATCGAGTTTCCATGCTCTTGGGTTAAGATTATTGCCAGTGATCAGCATATAACGTTTATCTATCCAGATACCTTTTAGGTGGAAACTGTTGTCACCATCTTTCCATAAATGAATCGACAGTTTTCGACTAGCGATATTGGCTTCATTAATCTTTGCAAAGCGACGTAGATTGAGTTCATAGAGATAAGGTAAACCGCCAATGGTTTTGAAATCTTGTGAAGGCGCTATATAAAAATCATTCGCAGTTTTGTCTCCGACAATAATATGAACGGTGACTCCTCGTTTAATCGCTTTTTTTACTTCTTTTGCCACAGAAGGCGGAAAATTAAAATAGGGTGTACAGATATAGATTTCTTGTTCAGCCTGAGCAAGTAGGTCAATCACAGTCTGGTTTAGATGATTTCGACGCTTACCAATACCAACAAGTGGAGTCACACCGACTTGATCGGCATTAATCGCTTGTGCCGAAAAGTCGTAGCTCGCTTCCGTAAGCGTAGCGCGGAACTGACGAATATCGGTTTTGATCTCTTTTGTTTTTGGTCTATCAGCACAAGACAGCTCATTAACGGCTGGATGAGCCAATAATGTGTCTTGAATGAAGTTAACCATCGTATCAGCGAGAGATGGGTTATCTAAGGTATGATAGCGATCGAATCGGTAACGTTCTTGATAGTGAAGATAAACGTTATTAATACTAGCACCACTATAGATTACTTGATCATCAATGATAAAGCCTTTGAGGTGTAACACGCCAAACACTTCTCTTCCGCGAACCGGAATGCCATGTACAGGGATAGCATGGGAGTAACGCTGTTTAAAGTCACAATACAGCGTTGCATTCCCTGCAGAGGCCTCAGCACCGATTAACCCGCGCTGAGCTCGATGCCAATCGACACAAATGTGAATGTCTAATCCTGGATTACGCTGTTTAGCGTTATAAAGTTCTGTGAGTATTTCCCGTCCGGCATCGTCGTTTTCTAGGTATAAGGCCACGATATAGATGCGTTTACTGGCTAGACGAATAGACTCAATAAGATGAGTACGAAACTCTTGAGCTGACAGCAATACATCAAACTTATTAGGATCTTGCGCAATAGTGGGCAGTTGTTCGACTGTATTTCTACGAGCAATCATAGTGATGCTTTACCTTACGTATGTGCAAAATTGCGAGCAGGGTATATTACCAAAATAACGTGAATGATAGCTATAAAAGAGCTCTATTCTTAACATAAGTCATCTTTATATATCATCGGAATAAGAGATTTACCACTTGCTTGGTAGCGCGTAAGCAGGGTTCGCAATTCTGCAGGAAGCTGGTCTGGACGCTGAGTATAAAAATTACCAAGTGTATAAAAGGATGTCAGATGCGGATAAGCAAAACAATAGTCATTGTGTTTCAGTATGTTTTTTTTGCAGTAGATCAATAATGCTTGGCCAATCCCTTTTGAACGTTCCTCACTCACCACGGCCATTCCGGTCAATAATCGATAATCAGCAATTGAGCGAAAACGAACAACGGCTTTGATATGGTGGTTTTCATAAGCAGCGATGATCAGCTCATCACTTTTCGGTTTAGCTGATGGATAGTGCTGTTTATAAAAACGTTTAATCAGTGGTAGTTTTAGCGTCTCTACGTGCTCAAAGTGAAGAATTGGTATTTGCATCTGTCTTATCAAAGTATCTGTTGTAGAATAGCATGAGTTTTATTTAGGCAAAGAGTCTCATGCAACTACACCATAATGCAAATCTTAAGTCTTATCATACTTTCGGTCTTGATCAGACTTGCCAATATTTAGCGGTAATTGAATCTGTCGATGATCTGATTGTACTGCATCAATCTGATGAGTGGGCTGAGCGGCCGAAATTGATGTTAGGCAAGGGAAGCAATGTATTATTTACCGAGCCTTATCAAGGCTTGGTGATGGTCAATCGCCTGTTAGGTATTGAGCATAGACAAGATGCTGACTTTCACTACTTACATGTTGCCGGCGGAGAAGATTGGCCGAGGTTAGTTGAGTGGTCTATTCAGCAAGGTTTACCAGGATTAGAAAATTTAGCGTTGATCCCAGGCTGTGCTGGTTCTGCGCCCATTCAAAATATTGGTGCTTATGGCGTAGAGTTCAAAGCGGTTTGTCACTATGTTGACTACTTATGTTTAGCGAGTCTCACCATTAAAAGATTAAGTGTTTCTGAGTGTCAGTTTGGTTATCGTGACTCTATCTTTAAACAAGGTTTATACGGTAAAGCGCTTGTGGTTGCCGTGGGATTACGTTTAGCTAAAGATTGGCAACCTCTTTTGTCTTATGGCCCTCTCCAATCGTTGCCTGCGACTTGTTCGGCGGAAGATATTTATCATACCGTTTGTCAGGTGAGAAAAGATAAACTGCCAGATCCAGCCGTATTGGGTAATGCGGGCAGTTTTTTTAAAAACCCAGTGGTTAATCAAGCCGTGTTTGAGACTTTAAAAAAGCAGTGTCCAAATTTAGTCGCTTATCCTACAGAACAAGGTGTTAAATTAGCCGCAGGTTGGCTGATTGAACAAGCGGGATTAAAGGGATATACGTTCGGTGGGGCACAAGTTCATCCTAAGCAAGCTTTAGTTATCATCAATAAGAATAATGCAACGGCACGAGATATTATTGGTTTAGCAAAGCAAATTTGTAAGACGGTATACGATAAGTTTAAAGTCCCTCTTGAGCATGAAGTGCGCTTTATTGGTTCAGTCGCAGAAACCCACTTACAAGCGTTAATAGAGACGAAATAATGAAAGATCACAGTGTTAAGTTACGCTTATTAAAGATGCTCTCTGATGGGCATTTTCACTCTGGTGAGTCTCTGGGGGAATGGCTTGGCATGTCGCGAGCAGCCATCAGTAAACATATTCAAGGTATTCAACAATGGGGAATGGATATTCATCGGGTGCAAGGCAAAGGTTATCAGCTTGCTCGACCGCTGATGATGTTGGATGAGCATCGTATTCGTTCTCAAGTAACTAACCCCGTTGAATTGCATCCTATTATTGATTCAACCAATCAATATTTATTAGATAATTCGCACATGATTTCCTCTGGAACGGTTTGTATCGCTGAATATCAAAATAAGGGTCGTGGTCGCCGGGGGCGGCATTGGGTATCGCCTTTTGGTTCTAACCTTTATTTCTCCATGTACTGGCGTTTAGACGCGGGTATGGCTGCCGCGATGGGCTTAAGCCTCGTCATTGGAGTTGCGATAGTAGAAGCACTTGAGGAAATGGGCCTTAATGGGATTAAATTGAAATGGCCGAATGATCTTTATTATCAAGATCGTAAATTAGCAGGAATTTTGGTTGAAATGTCGGGGCAAGCGGGCGGAGCGGCTCACTTAGTGATCGGTATCGGTATGAACCTGATTATGCAAGATGAAAATATAGCTATTGATCAGCCTTGGACCAGTTTGTCACAAGTGCTTGGTCAAGAGGATATCGATCGCAACCAATTGGTGATTAAACTTATACAAGCTCTAAATCGATCACTGGAGAACTATGAACAGCACGGCATGCAAGAGTTTGTTGAGCGTTGGAATCGGTTGGATAACTTTTTAGGTCGTCGAGTTCACCTCATCATTGGACCGAATAAAATTACTGGAATTGAGCGAGGTATTGATCAGAGTGGTGGTGTTTTACTTGAAACGCCTGAAGGAATAAAAAGTTATCTTGGTGGTGAAATTTCTTTACGCAAAGGTGAGGACGAATAAGTTATTGCCTTTGAACGACCGATTAATGATGAAAAGCTTCTATCATAATAACTTGATATTAGAGTAGAAAATGACTTTTTAAAGTTGTGCTGTTTGAGCTTCACTAGATCAAGTCATTTTCAAGTCAACCAGAGTATCGCATTGTCTGATTTATTTGCGTAATAGTACTTCTTCAACACTATGGCAAAGCCCTTTCCTTAAAATTAATTGAGCTCGCTCTTTGGTGGGTAAAATGTTTTCTTGAAGATTTTTACCATTGATTGAGTTCCATATATGTTGCGCTTTGGCTTTCGCTTCTTGCTCAGTCAACTGTGTATAGTGATTGAAATATGATTCTGGCTTTTTAAAGGCCCCATGACGAAACTTCATAAAGCGATCGATATACCATTTTTCAATTAATTCAGCATCGGCATCAACATAGATAGAAAAATCTAAAAAATCAGAGATAAAGACCCGATGTGGCTCATGAGGGTAATCCATGCCACTTTGTAATACATTTAATCCTTCAATAATTAAGACATCTGGCCGATCGACAATTTTCTGTTGAGAAGTGATATCGTAAGTTAAATGCGAGTAAATGGGCGCAGTAACATGGGGTTGTCCCGCTTTTACATCAGAGACAAACTGCACCAAGCGTCGAATATCGTATGATTCTGGAAAGCCTTTTTTATGCATGATATTCCGTTCATGCAAGATTCTATTAGGATACAGAAAACCATCAGTCGTGATTAACTCAACTTTAGGATGATTATCCCAACGAGAGAGCAATGCTCTCAATAAGCGTGCTGTCGTACTTTTACCTACCGCTACACTACCTGCAATACCGATTATAAATGGCGGTGCTTTCTCTGCATGACCTAAAAACTGGTTGAGAACGGTATTACGACTTTGTCTGGCCGCAACATACAAATTTAATAATCTTGCCAAAGGGAGATAAATTTCTACCGCTTCTTTCATCGTAAGGCTTTCATTAATACCTTGTAATTCTTGCAGATCATGTTCTGACAGAGTCATGGTGACTGAGTTACGTAACTCAGCCCATTGGTGACGAGCAAAAGACAAATATGGGCTCATAAAAGGTTCAGTCGTAGTATTAGAAGAAGCAGGCAACATACAATATGCTACTGAGATTGCAAATCAGAAACGCACGAGAATTGGCGATTAAGCAAAAAAATGAATAAAAAAACAGCGAATCAGCTCGGGCCGAATAAAAAATGCTTTTTTTTGCCGATTAGACTTGCAAGCGCTGAGATCATTCAATAGAATGCGCCCCACTTATGCCGACTTAGCTCAGTAGGTAGAGCAACTGACTTGTAATCAGTAGGTCACCAGTTCGATTCCGGTAGTCGGCACCATCTTCTTTAATCGGAAGATAAAAATTTGGAGGGGTTCCCGAGTGGCCAAAGGGAGCAGACTGTAAATCTGCCGGCTCCGCCTTCGATGGTTCGAATCCGTCCCCCTCCACCATATTGTAAAGGAAATAGCTCACAGAGTTACGTGTTGCGGGCATCGTATAATGGCTATTACCTCAGCCTTCCAAGCTGATGATGCGGGTTCGATTCCCGCTGCCCGCTCCACTCATTTTAGAGTGCTGATATAGCTCAGGCGGTAGAGCGCATCCTTGGTAAGGATGAGGTCGGCAGTTCGAGTCTGCCTATCAGCACCAGCTCTAAGCAAAGATTTCCTTTTACTATATAATTATTACCGAACTTTTTTTGGTTGCGTGGTCATAAACAAAGCCACATACATCCGTACCTAGAGGGACAACTCATGTCTAAAGCAAAATTTGAACGTACGAAACCGCACGTAAACGTTGGTACTATCGGCCACGTTGACCACGGTAAAACCACTCTAACAGCAGCTATCTGTACTGTACTTGCAAAAGTATACGGCGGTGAAGCGAAAGACTTCGCGTCAATCGATAACGCTCCAGAAGAGCGTGAGCGCGGTATTACTATTTCTACTTCACACGTAGAATACCAAACTCCATCACGTCACTACGCACACGTAGACTGCCCAGGACACGCTGACTATGTTAAAAACATGATCACTGGTGCTGCGCAAATGGACGGTGGTATCCTAGTTGTAGCTGCGACAGATGGCCCAATGCCACAAACTCGTGAGCACATCCTACTAGGCCGTCAGGTTGGTATTCCTTACATCGTTGTATTCATGAACAAATGTGACATGGTAGACGATGAAGAGTTGCTAGAGCTTGTAGAGATGGAAGTTCGTGAACTTCTTTCTGAGTACGATTTCCCAGGCGACGACCTACCAGTAATTCAAGGTTCAGCACTAGGTGCATTGAACGGTGAAGAGCAGTGGGAAGCGAAGATTGTAGAACTAGCAGAAGCGCTAGATTCATACATTCCAGAGCCTGAGCGTGCAGTAGACCAAGCATTCCTAATGCCAATCGAAGACGTATTCTCAATTCAAGGTCGTGGTACCGTAGTAACAGGTCGTATCGAGCGTGGTATTCTACGTGTAGGTGACGAAGTTGCTATCGTTGGTATCAAAGATACAACGACTACTACTTGTACAGGTGTAGAGATGTTCCGTAAGCTGCTTGACGAAGGTCGTGCAGGTGAGAACGTAGGTGCACTACTACGTGGTACTAAGCGTGATGACGTAGAACGTGGTCAAGTACTAGCGAAGCCTGGTTCAATCACTCCACACACGAAGTTTGAATCAGAAGTATACGTACTGTCAAAAGATGAAGGTGGCCGTCATACTCCATTCTTCAAAGGCTACCGTCCACAGTTCTACTTCCGTACAACGGACGTAACTGGTGACATTTCTCTACCAGAAGGCGTAGAGATGGTAATGCCAGGCGACAACATCAAGATGGTTGTAGAGCTAATTGCACCAATCGCGATGGACGAAGGTCTACGTTTTGCTATCCGTGAAGGTGGCCGTACAGTAGGCGCTGGTGTTGTAGCTAAAGTTATCGCTTAATCACAGTTTCTGTGAAGAATGATTTGACTATCCAGTAGCAAAAAGGGCATCATTTGATGCCCTTTTTCTACACAGTTAGTCACTTTGTTTGTTTTATCATCAAGCGCTAGCATGAAATTTAGGGGCCGAGACTATTTCTTGGTCAAAATCAGTATATCAGCCGTGTAGCTGATGAAATGGATTTGCCCTGCAACAGCGGGGCTGTTGTCGTCTATAGTAAGACTTGTGACAGGTTGGTTTATGAAAGCTAATAATGCTGAAACTCCTGATAGCTCAAATGCGCTAGATACGTTGAAGTGGGTCATTACCTTCGTATTGTTGGCCGCTGCTGTTGTAGGTAATTACCTGTATGGTGAGTGGTCTGTAGTCGCACGTGCTGCAGGTGTCATTGTGTTAATTGCCGGCGCTCTTGGCGTTGCGGCAACCACAGTAAAAGGTCAAGCTGCGATTGTTTTTGCACGCGAATCTCGGATGGAGGTTCGTAAAGTGGTGTGGCCTACGCGTCAAGAAACCATGCAAACAACATTAATCGTGTTAGCTGTAAGTATTGTAATGGCTTTAGCACTTTGGGGCATTGATGGAATTATGGTTCGTCTAGTGTCTTTTGTGACTGGAGTATAGAGGGTTTAATACATGAGTGAAGCTCCAAAAAAACGATGGTATGTCGTTCAAGCCTTTTCTGGGTTTGAAGGTCGTGTCGCTCAATCACTTCGTGAGCATATAAAAATGCATGCGATGGAAGAGCACTTTGGTGAAGTGCTGGTTCCAACGGAAGAAGTGGTGGAGATGCGCGCAGGCCAACGTCGCAAGAGCGAGCGTAAATTCTTCCCAGGTTACGTGCTGGTACAAATGGTTATGAATGATGAGTCATGGCATTTGGTACGTAGTGTTCCTCGTGTAATGGGCTTCATTGGTGGCACTTCGGATAGACCAGCACCAATTACTGATAAAGAAGCCGATGCGATCTTGAACCGTTTAGAAAAAGCGAGTGAAGCTCCACGTCCGAAAACGATGTTTGAGGTTGGTGAAGTGGTCCGTGTTACAGAGGGTCCATTTGCTGATTTCAATGGTACGGTAGAAGAGACCGATTACGATAAAAGTCGCCTGAAAGTGTCTGTCTCTATCTTTGGTCGTGCAACGCCAGTTGAACTCGAATTTGGTCAAGTAGAAAAACTTGACTAAAATAGCATCTATTTAAGTCTTGTGAAAAGCGTGAGATAAGATTATAATTTCGCGCCTTTTTACGGGCATTATGTAAAACTGGGGAGCTGATAAATATATTAGCGTTTGCACCCAATCATTAGGAAATATCATGGCTAAGAAAGTTGAAGCTTATATCAAGTTGCAAGTTGCAGCTGGTATGGCGAACCCAAGTCCACCAGTTGGTCCTGCACTAGGTCAAAAAGGTGTTAACATCATGGAATTCTGTAAAGCGTTCAACGCAAAAACAGAATCAATGGAGAAAGGTCTACCAACTCCAGTTGTTATCACTGTATACAGCGACCGTTCTTTTACGTTCATCACTAAGACTCCTCCTGCAGCAGTTCTACTTAAGAAAGCGGCTGGCCTTAAGTCTGGTTCTGGTCGTCCAAACACTGAAAAAGTGGGTACGATCACTGACGCACAAATCCAAGAAATCGCAGAACTAAAAGCTGCTGATATGACTGGTGCTGATATTGAAGCGATGAAACGTTCTATTGCGGGTACTGCTCGTTCAATGGGCCTAGTGGTAGAGGGTTAAGATCATGGCAAAATTAACTAAGCGCATGCGTACAATTCGTGAAAAAGTTGACGCAACAAAAGAATACGAAATCAACGAAGCAGTTGCTCTTCTTAAAGAACTAGCGACAGCTAAATTTGTTGAATCTGTAGATGTTGCTGTGAACCTTGGTATCGATGCTCGTAAATCTGACCAAAACGTACGTGGTGCAACTGTACTACCACACGGTACTGGTCGTGACGTTCGCGTTGCAGTATTCACTCAAGGTGCTAATGCTGAAGCGGCTAAAGCTGCTGGTGCAGACCTAGTGGGTATGGAAGATCTTGCTGAGCAAGTGAAAAAAGGTGAAATGAACTTCGACGTTGTGATTGCTTCTCCAGATGCAATGCGTGTTGTTGGTCAATTGGGTACCATTCTTGGTCCTCGTGGTCTAATGCCAAACCCGAAAGTTGGTACTGTAACTCCTAACGTTGCTGAAGCAGTAAAAAATGCGAAAGCAGGCCAGGTTCGTTACCGTAATGACAAGAACGGTATTATCCACAGCACTATCGGCAAAGTGACTTTCGAAGCTAACCAACTGCAAGAGAACTTAGAAGCTCTGCTTGTTGCGCTTAAGAAAGCAAAACCATCATCAGCGAAAGGTACTTACGTGAAGAAAGTAAGCATCTCTACGACGATGGGTGCAGGTGTTGCTGTTGATCAGTTGACGCTGAACACTAAAATATAATTCCTTTGCTTAGGCGCGAAATTTATGTATAATTTTGCGCCTAATATTTGTGGTTGGGGCTGAACTTTGGTTCTTTGAACTATGACACAGTCTCCGTCCAAGACCGTAGGCGTTATCAGTTAGATAACTTAATAAAACCTACGTAGATGGTGCCCGAACTGACAGAAAGCTCTTATTTTTATAAGTTACCTTTCTTCTGGGACTGCACCTAATAATCTCTCACTGTTGTGATAATAGTGAGTGGTGTAACGACAACCAGGAGCAATCCAAGATGGCTTTAAATCTTCAAGACAAAAAAGCAATTGTTGCTGAAGTCAACGAAGCGGCCAGTGGTGCACTTTCTGCAGTTGTTGCTGACTCTCGTGGCGTTCAAGTAGGCGCGATGACTTCTCTACGTAAACAAGCGCGTGAAGCGGGTGTTTACCTGAGAGTTGTTCGTAATACTCTAGCACGTCGCGCTGTAGAAGGCACAGCTTACGAATGTCTGAAAGACGTATTCGTAGGTCCTACTTTGATCGGATTCTCTAACGAGCACCCAGGTGCTGCAGCACGTCTTTTTAAAGACTTCGCTAAAGAGAATAAAGCATTTGAGATCAAAGCAGCTGCATTTGAAGGCGTAATTACTGACGCTGAAGTACTAGCGACACTACCAACTTACGACGAAGCAATTGCACGCCTAATGATGTGCATGAAAGAAGCTTCTGCTGGCAAGCTGGCGCGTACTATCGCTGCTATCCGCGATCAAAAAGAAGCTACAGCGGCTTAATTGCCTTGCTTTTTATTGGTTGCTAAATAAACTTATTGTTGACTTAAAAGAGAATTGTTATGTCTATTACTAACGAGCAAATCCTAGACGCTATTGCAGAAATGTCTGTAATGCAAGTTGTTGAACTTATCTCTGCTATGGAAGAGAAGTTCGGTGTTTCTGCTGCAGCTGCAGTAGTTTCTGGCGGCGCTGCTGCTGCTGAAGTTGAAGAGCAAACTGAATTCGACGTAATTCTAACTGCTGCTGGCGCAAACAAAGTTGCTGTAATCAAAGCAGTACGTGGCGCAACTGGTCTTGGCCTAAAAGAAGCTAAAGCTCTAGTTGACGGCGCTCCAGCACCTCTAAAAGAAGGCATCGACAAAGCTGAAGCTGACGCTCTTAAAGCTCAGCTAGAAGAAGCTGGTGCAACTGTTGAAGTTAAGTAATTATTACTTAATTCCTTAGCCGAAAGGCTAATGGCTGGTGGTTTATTGACCACCAGCCTTTTTGCGCTGTAGGGTATGGACGAATTTTCCCGCTGTTTAAGCGTTCCATATTCTTGCAAAAAGCATCTAAATCATAACGATACGAGATGCCACTACAGTAAACAGCGATTTAGTCACTGTCCTACCCCTTTTAATAAAGGCGGACAGTTTGGGTCACTTATCAGCGAGCTGAGGAACCCCATGGTTTACTCTTATACCGAGAAAAAGCGCATCCGTAAGGACTTTGGTACTCGTCCACAAGTATTGGACATTCCATACCTGCTATCGATCCAGCTTGATTCGTTCGAAAAATTTATCGAACAGGATCCAGAAGGGCAATACGGTCTTGAAGCTGCTTTTCGTTCTGTATTTCCAATCCAGAGCTACAACGGCAATTCAGAGCTGCAATACGTTAGCTACCGTCTTGGTGAGCCAGTTTTTGACGTTAAAGAATGTCAAATCCGTGGTGTAACTTATTCTAAACCTCTACGCGTAAAATTACGCCTAGTGATCTTTGACAAAGACGCGCCAGCAGGCACGGTTAAAGATATTAAAGAACAAGAAGTCTACATGGGTGAAATTCCACTCATGACAGATAATGGTACCTTTGTCATTAATGGTACTGAGCGGGTTATCGTATCCCAGCTGCACCGAAGCCCAGGCGTGTTCTTCGACAGCGATAAGGGTAAAACCCACTCTTCTGGTAAAGTGCTTTATAACGCACGCGTGATCCCTTACCGTGGTTCATGGCTCGACTTTGAGTTCGATCCTAAAGATAACCTATACGTACGTATTGACCGTCGTCGTAAGCTGCCTGCGTCAATTATTTTGCGTGCGCTAGGTAAAACCACAGAACAAGTTCTAGACACCTTCTTTGACAAAGTGAAGTTTGAAGTCAAAGACCAAACTCTGATGATGGAGTTGGTGCCTGAACGTTTACGTGGTGAAACGGCAACGTTTGATATTGAATCTAATGGTAAGGTTTATGTCGAAAAAGGTCGTCGTGTCACTGCGCGTCATATTCGTCAGCTTGAAAAAGATGAAGTCAGTTTTATTGAAGTTCCTGTTGATTATATTGTCGGCAAGATTTCAGCCAAAGACTACATCAATGAAGCGACGGGTGAAGTGATTCTTGCCGCTAACCAAGAAGTTACTTTGGAAGTACTCGCTCATTTATCTCAAGCGGGTTACAAAAAGCTGGAAGTTCTCTTTACTAACGATCTTGATAACGGTCCGTTCATGTCTGAAACACTACGTGTTGACAGTACCTCTGACCGAATTTCGGCGTTAGTTGAAATCTACCGCATGATGCGCCCTGGCGAGCCGCCAACGAAAGAAGCGGCTGAAGCGCTATTCGAAAGTTTATTCTTCTCTCCTGAGCGTTATGACTTATCAACCGTAGGTCGTATGAAGTTCAATAGTTCTATTGAGCGTACAGACGCAGAAGAGCAAGGCACACTCGATGAAACTGATATCATCGAAGTGATGAAAAAGCTAATCGCGATTCGTAACGGTAAAGGGGAGGTTGATGATATCGACCATCTTGGTAACCGTCGTATTCGTAGTGTTGGCGAAATGGCAGAAAACCAATTCCGTGTTGGTCTAGTCCGTGTTGAACGCGCAGTAAAAGAGCGTCTAAGCTTAGGCGATCTCGATAACGTGATGCCACAAGACTTGATCAATGCCAAACCAATTTCTGCTGCAGTAAAAGAATTCTTTGGTTCTTCACAACTGTCTCAGTTTATGGATCAGAACAACCCGCTATCAGAAGTCACGCATAAGCGTCGTATTTCTGCTTTAGGTCCGGGTGGTTTGACTCGTGAACGTGCTGGTTTCGAAGTTCGTGACGTACACGTAACCCACTATGGTCGTTTATGTCCAATCGAAACACCAGAAGGTCCAAACATCGGTCTAATCAACTCTTTGTCTGCTTTTGCTCGTTGTAATGAATATGGCTTCCTTGAAACACCATACCGTCGAGTTGTCGATGGTGTTGTGACTGATGAAGTTGATTATTTATCAGCGATTGAAGAAGGCCAATTTGTTATTGCTCAGGCAAACGCCAAGCTTACTGATGATAGCCGTTTTGCTGATGAACTGATCACTGCTCGTCAGAAAGGTGAATCAGGTCTTCACCCGCGCGAACATGTTGATTACATGGACGTTGCGACTAACCAAGTGGTATCGATAGCTGCATCTTTGATTCCGTTCCTAGAACACGATGATGCGAACCGTGCTTTGATGGGTGCAAACATGCAACGTCAAGCAGTACCGACACTACGTGCTGAAAAGCCATTTGTTGGTACGGGTATTGAGCGCAATGTAGCTGTTGACTCTGGTGTAACTGTGGTTGCGAATCGTGGCGGTGTTATCCAGTCGGTTGATGCATCTCGTATCGTGGTTAAGGTTAATGAAGAAGAGTTAATTCCTGGCGAAGCTGGTATTGATATCTATAACTTAACCAAATATACCCGTTCGAACCAAAACACCTGTATTAACCAGCGTCCTTGTGTGATGCCTGGTGAACCTGTGGGGCGTGGTGATGTATTGGCAGATGGCCCATCTACTGATTTAGGTGAGCTAGCACTAGGCCAGAACATGCGTATCGCGTTCATGCCTTGGAACGGTTATAACTTCGAAGACTCAATCTTAGTTTCAGAGCGCGTTGTTCAAGATGACCGCTTTACCACCATCCACATTCAAGAACTGTCTTGTGTGGCTCGTGATACTAAGCTTGGTGCCGAAGAGATCACGGCGGATATTCCCAACGTTGGTGAAGCGGCATTATCTAAACTTGATGAGTCAGGTATCGTTTATATCGGTGCAGAAGTTAAGGGTGGCGACATCCTTGTGGGTAAAGTAACACCAAAAGGTGAAACTCAGCTCACTCCAGAAGAGAAGCTATTACGTGCTATCTTCGGTGAGAAAGCTTCTGACGTTAAAGATACCTCATTACGCGTTCCAAATTCAGTGGCTGGTACGGTTATTGACGTACAAGTTTTCACTCGCGATGGTGTAGAGAAAGACAAGCGTGCGCTTGAAATTGAGCACATGCAGCTGAAAGAAGCTAAAAAAGACCTAACTGAAGAGTTCCAGATTCTTGAAGGTGGTCTATTAGCACGTGTTCGTTCTGTACTTGTTGCTGGTGGTTACTCGGACGCGAAGCTTGATTCTATTGAGCGCAAGAAATGGTTAGAGCAAACCTTGGAAGACGAGGAGCTACAAAACCAACTTGAACAGCTTGCTGAGCAGTGGGATGAGCTAAAAGCTGACTTTGATAAGAAGTTTGAAACTAAACGTCGCAAGATCACTCAAGGTGATGACTTAGCACCTGGCGTTCTTAAGATCGTAAAAGTTTACTTAGCGGTTAAGCGTCGCATCCAGCCGGGTGATAAGATGGCGGGTCGTCATGGTAACAAAGGTGTTATCTCGAAGATCAACCCTGTGGAAGACATGCCGTATGATGAGAATGGTCAGCCAGTCGATATCGTACTGAACCCACTAGGTGTACCATCGCGGATGAACATCGGTCAGATCTTAGAAGTTCACTTAGGTCTCGCGGCCAAAGGTATCGGCGATAAGATCAACCAGATGATCAAGGAACAACAAGAGCTAGCGAAGCTGCGTGAGTTCCTACAAAAGGTTTACGACCTCGGCGAGACTCGTCAGTCGGTTGACATCGCGGCTTTATCTGATGATGAAGTGCGTACTTTAGCCAATAACCTACGCAATGGCTTAACGGTTGCGACTCCAGTCTTTGATGGTGCGAATGAAGCGTCTATTAAAGAGATGTTGCAATTGGCCGACCTGCCGACTTCTGGACAGTTAACTCTGTTTGATGGTCGTACGGGAGATGCCTTTGAGCGTCCGGTTACGGTTGGTTATATGTACATGCTGAAATTGAACCACTTAGTGGATGATAAGATGCATGCCCGTTCAACGGGTTCTTATAGCTTGGTTACTCAGCAACCTCTGGGTGGTAAAGCACAGTTCGGTGGTCAGCGTTTTGGTGAGATGGAAGTGTGGGCACTAGAAGCCTATGGTGCCGCTTACACGTTACAAGAAATGCTTACCGTTAAGTCTGATGACGTTAACGGCCGTACGAAGATGTATAAGAACATTGTAGACGGTAACCACGCGATGGAACCTGGTATGCCTGAATCGTTCAACGTATTGTTGAAAGAGATTCGCTCGCTAGGTATCAACATCGAGCTAGAAGACGAAGAGTAAACCTTAAGGTTCCCCTTTGGGGGACCTAACTGGTTTTCTGGTAGGAAGGCGCTCGCTACATTAAGCAGCGGGCCCTTTTAACTCCTTACAGGAGCTGATTGTGAAAGACTTATTAAACTTTCTAAAAGCACAGCATAAGACCGAAGAATTTGATGCAATCAAAATCGGTCTATCTTCTCCAGATATGATCCGTTCATGGTCATTTGGTGAAGTGAAAAAACCTGAGACCATCAACTATCGTACGTTCAAACCTGAGCGTGATGGTCTTTTCTGTGCGCGTATTTTTGGTCCGGTAAAAGACTACGAGTGTCTTTGTGGCAAATATAAGCGTCTGAAACACCGTGGTGTGATTTGTGAGAAGTGTGGCGTTGAAGTAACCCAGACTAAAGTTCGTCGTGACCGTATGGGCCACATCGAGCTGGCTTCACCTGTCGCACACATTTGGTTCTTAAAATCACTACCGTCTCGTATCGGTTTGCTGATGGATATGCCATTACGTGATATCGAACGTGTTCTTTACTTCGAAATGTACGTGGTGACTGAGCCAGGCATGACTGATCTTGAAAGAGGACAAATGCTCACAGAAGAAGAGTATTTGGATCGTCTTGAAGAGTGGGGTGATGAATTTACCGCTAAGATGGGCGCAGAGGCAATTAAAGATCTTTTGTCTTCAATGGATCTACAGGTTGAAACTGAGCAAATGCGTGAAGAGTTAGAAACGACTAACTCTGAAACCAAGCGTAAGAAATTGACCAAACGTTTGAAATTGGTTGAAGCGTTCCTCTCTTCAGGTAACAAGCCTGAATGGATGATCCTGACAGTCTTGCCAGTACTGCCGCCAGATCTTCGCCCTCTCGTTCCACTAGATGGCGGACGTTTTGCTACGTCGGATCTGAATGATCTGTATCGTCGCGTGATCAACCGTAACAACCGTTTGAAGCGTCTACTTGAGCTTGCTGCACCAGATATCATCGTACGTAACGAAAAACGTATGTTACAAGAGTCGGTGGATGCACTATTAGATAACGGTCGTCGTGGTCGTGCTATTACTGGTTCTAACAAGCGTCCTCTGAAATCTCTTGCTGATATGATCAAGGGTAAACAAGGTCGTTTCCGTCAGAACCTACTGGGTAAACGTGTAGACTACTCTGGCCGTTCGGTTATTACCGTTGGTCCATACTTACGTCTACATCAGTGTGGTCTTCCTAAGAAGATGGCACTTGAACTATTTAAGCCATTTATCTATAGCAAACTTGAAACTCGTGGCCTAGCAACGACGATTAAAGCGGCTAAAAAGATGGTTGAGCGTGAAGAAGCCGTCGTTTGGGATATCTTGGATGAAGTGATCCGTGAACACCCAGTGCTACTCAACCGTGCACCAACACTGCACCGTTTGGGTATTCAAGCGTTTGAGCCAGTTCTTATTGAAGGTAAAGCGATTCAGTTGCATCCACTCGTGTGTGCGGCGTATAACGCGGACTTCGATGGTGACCAAATGGCGGTACACGTGCCTCTAACTCTAGAAGCACAGCTTGAAGCGCGTACACTGATGATGTCGACGAACAACATTCTGTCGCCAGCATCGGGCGATCCGATCATCGTTCCTTCTCAGGACGTTGTATTGGGTCTGTATTACATGACTCGTGAAAAGATCAATGCGAAAGGTGAAGGTATGTACCTTGCTGGCCCTGAAGAGGCTGAAAAGGCATATCGCACTAAGAACGCGGAACTCCATGCGCGAGTTAAAGTACGTATTACCGAAACGGTGGTTGATGAAGATGGTCACAGCACTACTAACACCCAATTGGTCGATACAACGATTGGTCGTGCCATGTTGTGGCAGATCGTACCGACAGGCTTGCCTTATAGCATCGTCAACCAAAAGTTAGGTAAAAAGCAAATTTCTAACTTGCTCAACGAGGCGTATCGTAAGCTTGGTCTGAAAGACACGGTTATTTTTGCTGACCAAATCATGTACACCGGTTTTGCTTATGCGGCATTGTCTGGCGTATCGGTAGGTATCGATGACATGGTTGTTCCTGCGGCTAAATACACGGAAATTGCTGATGCAGAAGAAGAAGTGCGCGAAATTCAAGAGCAGTTCCAATCTGGTCTAGTGACAGCCGGTGAGCGCTATAACAAAGTGATCGATATTTGGGCATCAACCAATGATCGCGTTGCGAAAGCAATGATGGAAAACCTCTCTTCTGAGTTAGTCATTAACCGTGATGGTGTGGAAGAGCGTCAAGAGTCTTTCAACAGCATTTACATGATGGCCGACTCAGGCGCACGTGGTTCTGCGGCTCAGATTCGTCAGTTAGCGGGTATGCGTGGTCTGATGGCTCGTCCAGATGGTTCGATCATTGAAACGCCAATCACCGCAAACTTTAAAGAAGGTCTGAACGTACTTCAGTACTTTATCTCAACCCACGGTGCGCGTAAGGGTCTAGCCGATACCGCATTGAAAACGGCAAACTCAGGTTATCTGACTCGTCGTTTGGTTGACGTAGCACAGGACGTAGTGGTTACTGAACACGACTGTGGCACCCATGAAGGCGTTGATATGATGCCTCATATCGAGGGTGGTGACGTTAAAGTTGCTCTGACTGAGTTAGCGCTTGGACGTGTTGTTGCAGAAGATATTATTAAGCCTGGTACTGAAGAAGTCTTGATTCCACGTAATACCTTACTGGATGAAAAATGGTGTCAGATCATTAATGATAACTCGGTTGACCGTATCCGCGTTCGTTCTGTCGTAACCTGTGATGCTGACTTTGGTTGTTGTGCATTGTGTTATGGCCGTGACTTGGCTCGTGGTCACTTGGTTAACCAAGGTGAAGCCGTCGGCGTTATTGCGGCTCAATCTATCGGTGAGCCAGGTACACAGTTAACGATGCGTACTTTCCACATCGGTGGTGCTGCATCAACAGCCGCTGCAGAGAACAGTATTCAAGCGAAGAATAAAGGTTCTGTGAAGCTGCATAACGCTAAATTCGTAATCAACAAAGATCGTAAACTGGTGATCACTTCGCGTGCATCAGAGATGACGATTATTGATGAATTTGGTCGTACCAAAGAGAAGCACAAACTGCCTTACGGTTCGTTATTAAGCAAAGCCGATGGCGATGCTGTTGACGCCGGTGAAGTTATTGCTAACTGGGAAGCGCACACACTACCTATCATCACTGAAGTGGCTGGTCGTATCCAGTTCGTGGATATGATTGATGGTGTAACCGTTTCTCGTCAAACTGATGATCTAACGGGTCTGTCTTCAAGTGAAGTTACCGATGCCGCCGCTCGTCCAGCCGCAGGTAAAGATATGCGTCCTGCGATTAAACTGGTTGATGCGAAAGGTAAAGATGTATTGATTCCTGGTACTGATATGCCAGCGCAATATTTCTTACCTGGTAAGGCGATTGTGAACATCGAAGATGGCGCAGAAGTGAACATCGGTGACACGTTAGCACGTATTCCACAAAAATCTGGCGGTAACCGAGATATCACCGGTGGTCTACCACGCGTAGCTGACTTGTTTGAAGCGCGTAAGCCGAAAGAGCCTGCGATTCTTGCTGAGCATACGGGTACTGTTTCATTCGGTAAAGAGACTAAAGGTAAGCGTCGTCTACTGATCACTCGCGATAGCGGTGATGTGTATGAAGAGATGATTCCTAAGCATCGTCAGCTCAACGTGTTTGAAGGTGAGCGCATTGAACGTGGTGATGTCATTGCTGATGGCCCAGAGTCACCGCATGATATTCTGCGTCTACGTGGTATCCACGCCGTGACTTCATACATTGCTAACGAAGTTCAGGAAGTTTACCGTCTGCAAGGCGTTAAGATAAACGATAAGCATATTGAAACGATTGTTCGTCAGATGCTACGTAAGTGTACCATCACCCATTCAGGTGATTCGGAATTCTTACCTGGTGAGCAAATTGAGTACGCTCAAGTTAAGATTGCTAACCGTTTATTGGAAGCTGATGGTAAAGAACCTGCTCGTTTCGAACGCGAACTATTAGGTATTACCAAAGCCTCTCTGGCAACCGAATCGTTTATTTCAGCAGCGTCGTTCCAAGAAACAACGCGCGTACTGACTGAAGCAGCGGTATCGGGTAAACGTGATGATTTACGTGGTCTGAAAGAGAACGTAATCGTTGGTCGTTTGATCCCTGCCGGTACCGGTTTTGCGTATCACCAAGATCGCCAAGCGAAGCGTCTAGCTCAAAAAGAAGGTACGTCAGCGGAACAAGCGACGGACAATCTTGCTGCGCTATTGAATGCTGGCTTTTCATCGGACGAGTAATCGTATCGCATGATCAAAAAAGGCACCTTCGGGTGCCTTTTTTTAACTCATTTTTCAGGTCAATTATGTTGCGCTGCTTTCACTCAATTTACTTAGATGAAAAGCGAAAGCTCACGCTTGCTTATGCGCCTGGTGGGATAGCAAGGCTGTCTGCTATTAATTGAATCAGGTAATCTTCAGACGCAAACCGCGACTCAAGCACTTCACCAACCACCGATAAATCATTATCGAGATTATCTAAATCATCGTCATCAGCCACAGTGGCATAGTTATCCGCAAAATCCAATAAGGCATCATTGGTTTGGACGATTTTTCCATAGGTTTGGTTGATTTCATCTGTTGCTTTAAAACCAGTCGCTTGCCATTTTTGCATGACCATATCATAAATTTTAAAATGGCCTTCGGAGATATAATCAACCAGCTCTTGGCTAAAGCGGTGCAACGCTTTAGGCGCTGGTAACTCATTCAGTGAGGATTCGGGAGTTAAAGGCTGTAGTGCTGCAAGCTTGCAGTACTCAACGATCAGGTGTTGACGGTTATCCAACCAGTGATCGATAACTTCACTGGATCCGCCCCACTGCTCTTGTGTTTTCTTTAATTTATTTAGCATGACCATGCCCTCATGATCTCATCATCTTATTGATGATTTTCCTTGCACACCCATTGTAGTGTTGTACTACAACCTGTTGTCCTAACGAGAATTTATAGGTTTGAAAATCAAATGACTACAAACTCTGGTATGAATTTAGATTGCCAGTAAAATGGTTGAACTGCAAGCAATCAGGAGTGAGTATGTTAGAAAACAGTGACGCAAAAGCCGCTTATTGGTGTGTTGTTTCAGGAAGTGAGATCTGGACCATTGATGGGAGCATCCCTTTTGGTTGTGCGCAGCAATGGCGATTACCGATTGAGTATGCGGTATTGATTGGTGAGCATAACCAAGCCCCTGTTTATTGGATAAATGCTCAAGAGATCGCTGATGAGTTACCAATGGTGAATTTGCGGACGTTATTATCGATGGATTCAGCGCTATTTTTGCTCGCCAGCAAAGCGGTTCAATATGGGCATATGAGTCAAACTCAGCGTTTTTGTTCACAATGTGGTGGGCGTAATCGTCTCAATCATCATCAGTTAGCGATGCAATGTCAGGAATGTCGCACTTTACATTATCCGCGTATTTTTCCGTGCATTATTGTCGCGGTTCGCAAAGATGAGCAGATTTTACTTGCTCAGCACCCTCGTCATCGCGGTGGGATGTATACGGTGATTGCCGGTTTTTTAGAGGTGGGAGAAACCCTTGAGCAATGCGTCGCGCGTGAAGTACAAGAAGAAACGGGGATTATTATCGACAATATTCGCTATGTGGCCAGTCAACCTTGGGCGTTTCCTTCCAGTATGATGATGGGTTTTTTAGCCGATTATGCGGGAGGTGAGTTAAACCCCGATTATTCAGAACTGACCGATGCGCAGTGGTTTAGTGAACCTCATTTACCTGATCTTGCTCCACACGGAACGATAGCTCGAGCTTTAATTGAACAGACCTTGACCGACATCCGAGTCAAGAATGATAAGATCGACAGTCATTCTTTTTAAAGGAAACAGGCATAAAAAAACCCTCCGCAAGGGAGGGGGTAAGTAAGATGTCGTTATGAGATGCTAGACATTCAATGCCTAGCTATTATTATCGTTTTCGCTAGCGAATAAATTTGTAACAGTTAATGCTTTTGCACGCAATTTAAGCATTGATTTAAAAGTTAATAACTTGATCTCGGTTGCAAAGCACTCTGCGATGCTTGGTCAATCAATGTTAGAATGAGCGATTGATTACCGCTTGATAGAAAAATGGGAATAAGCCATGACTGAATTAAAAAATGACCGCTATTTGCGTGCATTACTCAAGCAACCTGTCGATTGCACGCCAGTATGGATGATGCGTCAAGCGGGGCGCTATCTACCAGAATACCGAGCGACACGTGCACAAGCGGGCGATTTTATGTCGTTATGCAAAAATGCCGAGCTGGCTTCTGAAGTCACCTTACAGCCGCTGCGCCGTTTTTCACTCGATGCTGCCATTTTGTTTTCCGATATCTTAACCATTCCTGATGCCATGGGTTTAGGCTTGTATTTTGAAGCCGGTGAAGGGCCAAAGTTCGAGCGCCCCATCACTTGTAAAGCGGATGTGGATAAAATTGGTTTACCTGATCCAGAAGGCGAGCTGCAATATGTGATGAATGCTGTACGCCAAATTCGTAAAGATCTGCAAGGCGAAGTACCTTTGATTGGTTTTTCTGGCAGCCCTTGGACGTTGGCAACCTATATGGTCGAAGGCGGAAGTTCAAAAGCGTTCACCAAAATCAAAAAGATGATGTATGCCGAACCTGCTTTATTGCATCGGTTACTCGATAAATTGGCAAATAGTGTCATTGAGTATTTGAATGCACAGATTAAAGCTGGAGCGCAATCAGTGATGGTCTTCGATACTTGGGGAGGCGTATTAACGCCAAGAGATTATCAGTCGTTTTCGCTGCATTACATGCATAAAATTGTTGATGGATTGATCCGTGAGCACGAAGGAAGACGAGTCCCTGTTACATTATTTACCAAAAATGGTGGTATGTGGCTTGAGTCGATTGCGGCGACGGGATGTGATGCGATTGGACTCGATTGGACCATCAATATTGCTGATGCTAAAGCACGAGTGGGTGATAAAGTTGCGCTGCAAGGCAATATGGATCCTTCCATGCTTTATGCTAGCCCTCAGCGAATTCGTCAAGAGGTAGCAAGTATTCTTGAGGGTTTTGGTACCGGTAGTGGTCATGTGTTTAACTTAGGCCATGGTATCCATTTAGACGTTCCACCAGAGAATGCTGGAGTGTTTGTCGATGCGGTTCATCAACTTTCGACCCCTTATCACCGATAAAAAGGTTCAGTATTGAGCCCGCTTTCCTTTGAATAGCGAAGAGGTGGGCCTATCTGCCTCTTTATCTTGTTTGGTATATACTGAGATAAATTCACCACTAAAGATTATGGTTCGACAATGAAAACCCGAGAGCGAATAATTCATGCCGCATTAGCCTTGTTTAATGAACATGGTGAAAGACCGATCACCACCAACCATATTGCGGCTCATATCGACATTAGCCCCGGTAATCTCTATTATCATTTTCGTAATAAACAAGAGATCGTGCGTGAAATTTTTGCTTGGTACTCGGCTGAACTTATCGAGCGTTTTAGCCCTTGGCAGGGCCAATATGAGAGTTTAACGCTGCTGAAACATTATTTGGATTCTATTTTTAATTTGATGTGGAAATATCGATTTTTCTACGCCAATTTACCGGAGATTTTGCAACGCGATCCTGAGCTTCATCAATCGTATATTCAAGTTCAAGATAAGCTCCAAGTGAACTTGATTAATATTATGCAAGTGTTTATCGATATGCAGCTGCTGGTGATTGATGATCAAGAGATGAAAAAGCTAGTGACAACGCTGCATTTGATCGCTTCAAGCTGGTTGGCGTATCAGTCTGCGATGTCGGCTAACGCGTCCATTACCGAGCGTGTTATTCATCAGGGGATGCTACAAATCATCTCAGTGATGAAACCTAATGCTACCCCCCAAGGTTTAGAACAATTACAATTATTAGAAGAAGGTGTCAGAGCCATGCACGCCAGCACCATCAATGGTTAGAGTGCGTTGACTTTTCAATGGTTACCATATGGTTGCGGCTGTTATAGCGATGCTGAGTAATAAGTTTGGAGATATAACGTTTTTATCTTACTCATCATAGGCCGATTTAGATAAAGTGTGCTTATGTCCGCTAAATACCCCTGTGAATAACCATGCACTATGATGTTTTTAATGGTGATGCTGATGGCATCATCGCGCTATTACAACTGCGCTTAGCCGAGCCTATCGAAAGTCAGCTAGTGACTGGCGTGAAGCGTGACATACAGTTACTGAAAAAACTAACGGTTAATCCTGGTGATTCTCTGACTGTACTGGATATTTCGATGGCGAAAAATGCCTTTGATTTACAGCGCCTGCTCTCCGAGGGAGCAAGCGTTTTTTATGCTGATCATCATCAATCCGGTGATATCCCTACCCATCCCCATTTAACCGCGAACATTGATTTAAGTGCCAATACTTGTACAGGATTGATTATTGATCGATTACTGGCGGGCCGTTTTCATCATTGGGCGATTGCCGCTGCTTATGGCGATAATTTGATCGCAACCGCCAATCAACTGGCATTACAAGCTGGATTAACGACATTTCAAGCCGAGCAGTTGCAGTCAATCGGCACTTTGCTCAATTACAACGGCTATGGGCAACAATTGGAAGATTTGCACTTTCATCCCGCAGAATTGCTGCGAAGTTTATTGAACTATCCTTGTCCTTTTATGCTTATCGATGATCATCATTCCCCTTATCATCGTCTCAAGCAGGCTTATCAGCAAGACATGGCGCAAGTACAAAGCCTAGAAGCATATTACCAAAGTCGAGAATTACGCGTGTTTGTGTTACCCAATCAATCGGCCTCACATCGAGTCAGTGGTGTCTTTGGTAATCTGCTAGCCAATCAACAACCGAGCCAAGCTCATTTGATCGTGACTGAAGCGGACAGTGAGAGTTATACCGTGTCATTACGGGCTCCTTTAGCGAATAAACAAGGTGCAGGAGCCATTTGTGCTCAGTTTGTTAGCGGTGGTGGGCGAGAAGCGGCGGGAGGGGTAAATCGTCTAGCCAAATCACAATTGAGCCAACTGATAGAGAGGGTCGAAACTTATTATCGATATTAATCGTCGTCGATAGCGCTGGTGAGACTTATCGTCTCAGCCATTGGCGTGGGTTTTCAGCTCGGCTATTACGACGAATTTCAAAGTACAACGCGGGACGAGATTGCCCACCAGTATCACCGGCTAAGGCGAGCGTATCTCCTGCGACGACCTTATCGCCCTCTTTTTTCATGAGTGATTGGTTATAACCGTATAAGGTCATATCACCTTTGCCGTGGTCAAGTAAAATCACTAATCCATAGCCACGTAAATACTCCGCAAATACGACCGTTCCCGGATAGACAGCTTTGACGGCTTGCCCATAATTGGCGCTGATCACCATGCCTTTCCAATCGACTTGACCAGTTTGTTTCTCTCCAAACTGGTGCAACACGTTACCTTGCAGTGGCCAGGGTAGCTTACCTCTTTGCTGAGCGAGTCCATCCATCGGTACTGCATTACGCTTCGCTGCTTTGGCGATTTCAGCTTTTAAGCGAGTTTCATTGCGTTGCAGTTCGGCAAGATAAACTTGATCGCCCGAGATACTTTGTTGAATGGTATTGACGGTTTTACGCCGCTCCGCTTGAGTGCTGGCGAGCTTATCGCGCTTATCGGTTTGTTGTTGCAATAGGGCGGTGATTTGATCACGCTCACGCTGCAGTTGCTTTTCACTTTCGTTGAGCGCTTGATGGGTTGTTTGTAAACTGCGTAAGGTTTCCGTACGCGCTTTGGCCAAATGTTGATAATACTGACTAATTCTATCTTGCTCGACGCCACTTTTGAGGAGATCGCCGCTGGCCAGTGCTCGCTGAGTTACATAGTACGTCTGTAACAGTTGAGTGAGTTTTTCGGTCTGTTGCTGGCGCTGCTGTTCTAACTCAAGTCGGTTTTTTTGAATATTGGCGAGATTGTCATTAGCGGTCACGACATCACGTTGGGTATTTTTAATTTGATTTTCTAGCTGAGAGATAGACAACTCTTGTTGTCTAAGTGAACGCTGTAATTGATCCAGTTCTTTTTGTCGTTGGCTCAGTGACTGCTGTTGACGAGAGATTTCGTTTTTGACGCCAGAAAGCTCTTGTTGCGAAGCGGCATAAGCAGCACCTGATGAGGTGGTAATCGCTAAGCAGACCGCCAATAATCGCACAGTAAGTTTTAGAATAGACAACGTCATGTTTAGGCAATCATCACCATTAAAATTGTTGAATGCCCAGTATACTCAAAGTCACGTATCAGGCGAGCAGCATAATGTAAACTTTGTGCGGTTTTTTGTCATACTGCTCATTTGTCGTTAAGGATCGGCGTTTAGCGAGATGATTTCGGTTGAAACTGTTTCACACTGCGCTTTTGGGCACTCCGTCGATTGGCTTGTTTATCTCGTGGTTGACGTTTTGGCACCGTGGTGGCGGGTTGATCTGTAACGGGAAAATCGGCCAACGTCTGCAACACAAGAGGGCGTTGAGTCAGTTGACGAATGGCATCGAGGATCGCGTTTTCATTATGACAAACTAAAGAGAGAGCGAGACCTGTTTGCCCAGCTCGTGCGGTTCGCCCAACGCGGTGAATATACACTGCCGGGCTTGGCGGTAAATCAAAATTGATGACCACAGGAAGCTGTTCAATATGAATGCCTCTTGCCAATAAATCGGTTGCGATTAGCACTTCAATTTTCTGCTGTTTAAATTGAGTCAAGATTTGCTCACGATCGGTTTGATCTTTATTACCATGGAGTGCGGCAACACGAATTCCAGCTTTAAGGAGTCTTTTGGCCAGTGCGTCTGCATTATCTCGAGCGCTAATAAAGACCAAGACTTGAGACCAATGATGTTGTTTGAGTAAATGAATCAAGACTTGTGCTTTGCTGCCTTTATTGACCAAGTACAGTTGTTCATCAATCTCTGGCACGGTTTGATTCGGCAGATTAGCGCTGATCTTAATGGGATCGTTTAACGGCTGGAGGGCTTTTTCTTCAAGCTCGGGGAGTAAGGTTGCAGAAAATAGCAGGGTTTGTTTTTTAGCGGGTAAATGGGTCATGATCCGCTGCACATCTGGCCAAAATCCCATCTCTAATAGCCGGTCAGCCTCATCCAGTACCAGATGTTGTAGCGATGATAAGTTTATGATCTGTTGCTCAATAAGATCCAATAATCGCCCTGGCGTAGCAACGATGAGCTGAGGGTTTTGCGCTAATTGATCCTGTTGCCATTGCTGGTCAACCCCTCCACAAAGTGGACACACATCGATGTTCATCGGTTTGGCGATTAAGCCCAGCGCTTGGCTAACTTGGGTTGCCAGTTCACGCGTCGGTACGATGATCAAGGTTTGAATGTGTGGTGTCATCGGGAGTATTTTTTGTAATAGCGGTAAACCATAAGCGAAGGTTTTACCGCTGCCCGTTTGAGCGAGAGCGAGCAGATCACGACCAGATAAAATCACAGGAATCGCCAACTGCTGGATTGTGGTCGGAGTATGTAACTCAGCGGGCAGTGCACTAAGTAGAGAAGAAGCTAAATTAAGCTCAGAAAAGGTCATAAATACATCATGGATGAGGAAAGCGGTGGTCTGAGTCTAAAGCTATTCATCGTTGGCGACAACTAACGATGATAGCGATGCCAAGTAAGCAACCGTTAAGTAAAATCCATCGATAAAAAATCCCCTTAAATAGCGAATTTAAGGGGATCAATGCTTCAAAAATCGTACGCTAATAACAAGCGTTATGAATAAAGCACTTTACCTGACATATCTGCGGGAATTTCCATGTCAGCCAGCGCTAACATGGTTGGTGCGAGATCCGACAGTTTACCGCCCTCTTGTAGAGTAATTGATTTATTACCGACATAAATCAGCGGTACTGGTAAACTGGTGTGAGCCGTATGTACGCCACCGGTTTCAGGGTTAATCATCATTTCAGCGTTACCGTGGTCTGCGGTGATGAGCAACTGACCATCGACTTCTTTAATTGCTTCAACCACTCGGCCAATACATTCATCGACCGCTTCACAAGCTTTAACCGCCGCTTCATAAACACCAGTATGGCCGACCATATCACCATTTGGATAATTACAAACGATCGCATCGTATTGACCGGATTTAATCGCCGCAACCAGTTTATCGGTGAGTTCTTTGGAGCTCATTTCTGGTTGAAGATCGTAAGTCGCGACTTTTGGAGAGGCCACTAGCTGGCGCTCTTCACCAGGAAACTCGTTTTCTGCGCCACCGTTAAAGAAGAAGGTCACGTGGGCGTACTTCTCTGTTTCTGAAATACGCAGCTGAGTTTTGCCCGCTTTAGAAAGCCATTCACCATAAGTGTTTTCTAGCGATGCTGGTGGGAAAGCGGTCGCTAGTGGAATATCGGCAGCATACTGAGTTAGCATCACGAAATTGACATTAGGGAACACTTGACGAGTGAAACCATCAAAATCGGCGACAAACGTGCGGGTGATTTCACGAGCACGGTCAGCACGATAGTTTAAAAATAGTACCGCATCACCATCTTGCATGGCTGCTGATTCTTGATCTGCGCTACGAATTTCTGTGGCTTTGACGAACTCATCGTTTTCTTCACGCGCATAAGCGGCATTAAGGCCAGCAACGGCAGAGTCATAGGTGAACTCTGCTTTAGCTTGAGTTAATAAGTCATAAGCTTGCTGAACGCGATCCCAGTTATTATCACGGTCCATGGCATAATAACGACCGATAAGAGAAGCGATGCGTCCTTTACCGAGTTTGCTAAATAGGTCTTGGAAACGTGCCAATGAACCCTCAGCACTGCGTGGTGGGGTATCACGTCCGTCAAGGAAGCAGTGTAGGTAAATTTTCTCTGCGCCACGAGCGGCGGCTAGCTCTACTGCCGCATAGATATGGTCTTCGTGAGAGTGCACACCACCTGGCGACATCAATCCCATCAGGTGAACCGCTTTGCCTTCGGCTACCGCTTTATCAATCGCCTTCACAATCGCTTCATTATGCTGGAATTCACCATCTGCGATTGATTTAGTAATGCGGGTCAAATCTTGATAAACAATCCGTCCTGCACCGATGTTAGTATGGCCAACTTCAGAGTTTCCCATTTGACCGTCAGGTAGACCCACATCCATGCCAGAAGCAGAAATAAGAGTATGAGGATGATTTTCCATCAACGCATCAAGTACGGGTGTGTGCGCATTGTTGATCGCGTTGCTGGTGTTATCTTCACGGTAGCCCCAACCGTCAAGAATCACTAGAGCCATAGGCTTCTTAGCAGACATAATTATAACCTCGTCAAATTCATGGTAATGAGAAATAAAAAACTAGCGTAATTTTACTACACTTTCTCCGCTTTGCAGTAGGTTAAGATCAATGATTCTACCTATCAATCCGAAGAATGTTGTCTATGGATCAACATACGTTGTTTTTGCTTCCCTCAACGGCAATCGATTGATGTTACGCTCTCATTAAGTTAACGCCCAAGTGGCCAAATACACAATACATAATCCTACGAGTCCAAGAATTAAACCGGTTTTAGCCATATCTTTACTTTCAATTAAGCCTGTGGAGTAAGCTAATGAGTTAGGCGGTGTTGATACCGGAAGGATCATGCCTAAAGAAGCGGAGAACGCGACCACGACCAATAACCCTTGTAGGCCACCAATCTCCGTTAAACTGGACATCGAGACACCAATAGCGGCAGCAATTGGCATTAATAAGTTTGCTGTTGCCGTATTAGACATGAAGTTCGCCATTAGCCAGCAGACCATCGATAGCGAAATGACGATGAACATCGGTGATAAGCTTTCATAGTCAATGGCATGGGCTAAGGCAACGGCAAGTCCGGTATGTTCTAACCCAATACCGATCGCAATCCCCCCTGCCACTAGCCATAATACGTCCCAGTTAATTTGCTTGAGTTCTTCTTTACCCATAATGCCTGTTAACGTAAATACAGCTAGTGGAATGATCGAGACCACATAAGTATTCATGCCATGCAGAGCGGTACTCATCCACAATAAAATCGTCGTTGCAAAAGTGATGTAGACGACGATTGCTCGCCAAGAGCGTTGAAATGTGCCCTGTAATTTTAGCGTCATTTGTTGTTGTGATGAGGGAAATAAATACTGCAATAAAAACCAAGCAATGGTTAATTGAACAATCACAAAGGGTAGACCCATCATCATCCAAGATAGAAAGTCTATGCTGTTCTCTCCCGTTAAATACTGTAAAGCAATCGCATTCGGTGGTGTACCAATCGGCGTCGCGATGCCTCCTGTATTCGCAGCAATCGGAATGGATAGCACCAAAGCTTTAATGCCTAGCTCCCCTTTCGGCGCAGAGGCGACGATGGGGCCAAGTAGAGCCAACATCATTACTGTCGTAGCCGTATTTGACATGAACATCGAGAATACGGAGGTGATGAGCATCAATCCAAGCATAATAAATTTAGGTTGATGACCAAACGGGCGCAGTAATACCCGTGCTAAGTTGTTATCCAGTTGATATTTTGACGCCGCGATCGCTAAGGCGAATCCACCCATAAACAGAATAATGATCGGTGAAGAGAAGGCACCAAGAATGTCAGTGTAAGGGATTAAATGCCCGACCTCATGTTGTTCAATTGGGGAGCGGAACCAATGTAACCCCTTGTCTGAAATCATAATTAATAATAAAGCGATGATCAGAATAGAAGTGGCAAAAACGGGTACCGGTTCTAAGACCCAGAGTAGAGCCGCGAGTAAAAAAATAGCCAGCAAGCGATGCTGAACGAGTGTCAATTCATCAATAGGAATGATGTCGATGGGCAGTAAGAGTACACCGACAGGAATCAAAAAACAGATTGCTAGCCGAGTCAGTAACCCGGTCGATAACGTTGACATAAGAGCGTCCTTTGCAAAAATATCCGAATGTCATCTAGGGTAAAGCATTGCTATGAAAAGATCGTAATAGGGAGTGGAAAATTGTTAGCTTAGACACAGTTCATCAGTGGAAAGATCGGCTCAGAACAAACATAGGCACCACTTTTAGTGATAAAAATGGCGCCTATATTGCATTTAACGCGTTGGAAATAAGGAGGAACTTGATTAGGCTTTGTGGGCGTAAGCAGAACCGAGCAGGGTTGGCGTATTTAACTGCATGCTACTATCGAAACGAATCTGTTGTTTCGCAAATAGATTGATAACGGTTGACCCCAACTTAAATCGACCCATCTCTTGGCCTTTTTTCAACTGGATAGCATTAACACCTTCTGCTGGATAATCCCAACGATACACGGTATTACCGCGCGGTGGAGTCATGGTTCCTGCCCATATCATCTCGATACTGCCAACAATCGTTGCACCGACCAGTACTTGAGCCAGTGGGCCAAATTCGGTATCAAAAATACAAACAACCCGTTCGTTACGGGCAAACAAATTGGGCACATTCTCTGCGGTCAGCGGGTTAACAGAAAATAGATCGCCCGGCACATAGATCATTTGTCGTAATGTACCATCACATGGCATATGCACTCGGTGATAATCTCGTGGTGATAGGTAGAGAGTGGCAAACTCACCATCACGAAACTCTTCAGCCAGTTTTGCATCCCCCCCAAGCAGTGCTTGAGCAGAATACTGATGGCCTTTTGCTTGAATCAGTTGGCCGTCAGTTATTGGGCCGAATTGACTGACGCAAGCGTCGGCTGGATGAACGAGTGTCGCTTCGTCATCGACAACGGGGCGTAGGCCAGGCTTTAACTCACGGACAAAAAATTCGTTAAATGTCGCAAAGTGTTTTGGATCGGAATGTAACGCTTCACTCATGTTGACATTGTATTGTTTAATAAACCAGCGAATGATGGCGGTGGTTAGACTACCTGCCTTCGCTGACGCGAGTTTACCGACTAAACGGGTTAAAGCATGTTGTGGCAGCCAATATTGCAGCCTAACTTTAAATTTATCCATCGTATGTTATTTCCAATCTATCATCTTTATTTTGGCGCGAAATGGTACTGAAAAATAATCCGCGTGTCATCAGACTCTGTCCGTCTGTGAGTATTTATTGTTGGTCTGATTTTTTATTGCGAGAATATTGTCGATTGGCTTTATTTTCCGACATGCTCTCAATAATACGGTGATAGTTATCAAAGCGTTGTGCGCTGATTTTACCGTTTTCTACGGCTTCTCTCAGTAAGCAACCCGGGTCATCACCATGTTTACAGTCACGAAATTTACATCCACCTAAATAGGGACGAAATTCTACATAAGCTTTGGTCACTTCCTCTGCGGCTAAGTGCCATAAACCAAACTCACGAATGCCCGGAGAGTCAATCAAATCGCCACCCGATGGGATGTGATATAAGCGAGCTGCGGTCGTGGTATGCTGTCCAAGCCCTGAGTTCTCAGAGATTTTACCCTCTTCAGCAATGATGCCGAGTTGAGGCATCAAAGCATTGACTAAGCTTGATTTTCCTACACCGGATTGACCGACAAAGATATTAATCTTATGACTTAACTTACTCTCTAATAACGCGATATTTTCGCCACTTTCTTTACTGACAAAAATGACGTCATAGCCAATTTCTTGGTAAGCGACCAATTGCTGTTGATAATTTGTCCGCTGCGCTTCACTGAGTAAATCGACTTTATTAAGAACGATGATAGGAGCGATAGATAGTGTTTCTGCAGCAATTAAGTAACGATCGATGATATTCAGCGATAATTCAGGTAAGACAGAAGAGACAATGATCATTTGCTCAACATTAGCCGCGACGGGTTTTAAACCATCGTAATAATCCGGACGAGTCAGAACTGAGCTGCGAGGCTCTACCGCTTCGACCACGCCTGAAATTCCAGCAAGAGTTTCCACGCCAGGGCGCCAAATGACTTGATCGCCACACACCAAACTTTCGATTCCGCGACGTAAATTACATCGATGAACGATCTTTGTGTCGGGGTCTTCAATATCTGCATGTTGACCAAATCGCGTGATCACTAGACCGGATTTGGCATTTTCCAGCATCGATTCGTCCCACTGTACGGAGTCTTCTTGTTTTAACTTACGGTGCTGGTTATTTCTAACTCGGCGCACTTGGCCTTTAGTGAGTTTTTTCTTCTTTGTCACGTTTTTTCACTTTAAGTTTTTTAACTTAGAACGATGCCTAACTCAATTTATCACTGTGCGCTGCACAGCGGTATCGTGGTTAGGGAGATTTAGGTTATAGTACCTTTTTTATTGGCAAACCCCTATAGGCACTTAATTATATGTCTTTTAGCGATCAAAACTTGATTTGGATTGATCTGGAGATGACCGGGTTAGACCCTGATGTCCATAAGATCATTGAAATAGCAACCATTGTTACCGATAGTCAACTGAATGTATTGGCAGAAGGACCGGTGTTAGCTATTCATCAATCCGAAACCGAGTTACAAAAAATGGATGAGTGGTGTACTCGTACCCATACCCATAGTGGGCTAGTGGACCGAGTGCGCCGCAGTTCGATCAATGAAGTTCAAGCGATAGAACAGACGATTGATTTTTTACAACACTGGGTTCCTGCTGGTGCTTCACCGATTTGTGGAAATAGCGTTGGTCAAGATCGACGTTTTCTTTACCGACATATGCCAGAGCTAGAAGTGTATTTTCATTATCGTTGTATTGATGTGAGCACTATCAAGGAACTGACTCGTCGTTGGCAGCCTGAGATTGCTGCGGGATTCAGTAAACAAGGAACTCATCTTGCCTTAGATGATATTCGAGAATCTATCGCCGAGCTTAAATTTTATCGTTCTCACGTTTTCAAAATTTAATAATCCTAACTATCGAGCGGTGAAGGGCGGTATGGTTGACCGCTTTTCTTTAATTGAATGGTTGTAATTTCGTCTGGATCTGTGTGTTTTTTGTTTAAGTGGTTTTTTTTATCGTCATACGAAAAGAAAAATGATTTTTTTTGCTTTAACTACTTGCATCACAAAAAAATGCACTTATAATTCGCAGCCCTGAACAGCACAAAACGTTGTTGATGCGACACTAGCTCAGTTGGTAGAGCGCAACCTTGCCAAGGTTGAGGTCACGAGTTCGAACCTCGTGTGTCGCTCCAGATTTGCTTTTATTGCTGATGGCGATAAAACAATAAAGTTACAAAGCTGACATCGTGCTTAACGGTGAGTAATACGGACGCGGGGTGGAGCAGCCTGGTAGCTCGTCGGGCTCATAACCCGAAGGTCGTCGGTTCAAATCCGGCCCCCGCAACCAAATAGATAGCCTTTATCGTGCTTAACGGTGAAATGCGACACTAGCTCAGTTGGTAGAGCGCAACCTTGCCAAGGTTGAGGTCACGAGTTCGAACCTCGTGTGTCGCTCCAGATTCAAGCTTTCATTGCGCTTAGTAATGAGATGCGACACTCGCTCAGTTGATAGAGCGCAACCTTGCTAAGGTTGAGGTCACGCCTTTTTGTTTAAAGAAAGTGAACCTCGTGTGTCGCTCCAGTTTCAAAGCTTACATCGTGCTTAACGATGAGCAATACGGACGCGGGGTGGAGCAGCCTGGTAGCTCGTCGGGCTCATAACCCGAAGGTCGTCGGTTCAAATCCGGCCCCCGCAACCAAACAGATAGCTTTTATCGTGCTTAACGGTGAAATGCGACACTAGCTCAGTTGGTAGAGCGCAACCTTGCCAAGGTTGAGGTCACGAGTTCGAACCTCGTGTGTCGCTCCAGATTCAAGCTTTCATTGCGCTTAGTAATGAGATGCGACACTCGCTCAGTTGATAGAGCGCAACCTTGCTAAGGTTGAGGTCACGCCTTTTTGTTTAAAGAAAGTGAACCTCGTGTGTCGCTCCAGTTTCAAAGCTTACATCGTGCTTAACGATGAGCAATACGGACGCGGGGTGGAGCAGCCTGGTAGCTCGTCGGGCTCATAACCCGAAGGTCGTCGGTTCAAATCCGGCCCCCGCAACCAAATAGATAGCCTTTATCGTGCTTAACGGTGAAATGCGACACTAGCTCAGTTGGTAGAGCGCAACCTTGCCAAGGTTGAGGTCACGAGTTCGAACCTCGTGTGTCGCTCCAGATTTAAGTTTTCATTGCACTTAGCAATGAGATACGACATTCGCTCAGTTAATAGAGCGCAACCTTTCCAAGGTTGAGGTCACGCCTTTTTGTTTAAAGAAAGTGAACCTCGTGTGTCGCTCCAGTTTCAAGCCTACATCGTGCTTAACGATGAGCAATACGGACGCGGGGTGGAGCAGCCTGGTAGCTCGTCGGGCTCATAACCCGAAGGTCGTCGGTTCAAATCCGGCCCCCGCAACCAATTTAAAAACAAAAGACTACGCTGTTGCGTGGTTTTTTCTGTCTATTCTGAAAAATTGACACCATGTCAATGCTCTTTATCATGCTGTGAAGCATAACCCCATCAAAAAAAACATCTTATTTTCTGCCAAGAAAGTTTGGCCAGAAATCGTATTAGATACATGACTAAAAACGGAGTCTACCGCTGATGTAGTCAGGCTTTGTTTTATCCATGCACAGAGTTATCCACATTTTGAATTTGTGGATAACTTGGTGCATAACGTGTTTTTAGCTTGAAGATAGAGGCTTGTTCAGACGATCTTTTTGCCGATGGGGAATAATATCAGAGTGATAATTTTTTTATTAAGTTAATGATTTTAAATGGTATTTTGGTTTGTTCTCTGTGGTGTAAGAGCCGCATGAACGATCATTAACTGTATTTTCTTTGATCCTTATCATTTCCTGCTAATGTGATTAACTTTTTTGAAGTTTAGCAAACGCTGTCTCATTTAATATTTTTCCACACCTAAGAATTTGCGAAGTGAATCAAAGAATGTACATCAATGATGTTGGGTTATTTCATGCTCACGCATCTCTCGGCAAGCCTTTTTCAATAATTCTAATTAGTCTTTGCTGTTTATTCGTAATACTAGCCAACTGCTCTCTCTGCTGTGTTAATGCCCATTCAATATGCTCATCTAATAGTTCACTTTCTCCTGTTTTTTGCTCTAAGGCATCGATGATTCTTTGTGAATAGGGCGCATTACCCATTGCAATAATCAAATTGCGTTGCCATTGTTGATGACCAATACGGCGTATGGCAGAACCTTGCATATGGTGTAAAAAGGTTTTCTCATCCCATGAAAATAAAGCAACAAGATCGGCATTATTCAACACCTCTCGTCGATGGAAGTCGTCTTCTTGGGTAAGATCAGCAAAACGGTTCCAAGGGCAGACGAGTTGGCAGTCATCACAACCATAGATACGATTACCGATTGCCGTTCGAAATTCTTCTGGGATCACCCCTGAATACTCAATCGTTAAATAAGAGATACAGCGCCGTGCATCGACAACCCCTTCTTCGACAATCGCACCAGTCGGGCATGAGGTCATACATGCTCGACACTGTCCACATTGATTCTCTGACGGTGTATCGACTGGCAGAGGAATATCAACGAGCAGTTCGCCTAAAAAGAACCATGATCCTGCCTCTTTATCGAGAATTAAAGAATGTTTTCCCGTCCAGCCAAGCCCAGCTTTTTGTGCCAGAGGCCTTTCTAAAATAGGTGCGGAATCAACAAAAGGACGATAGCCCAACTGACCGACTTCTTGTTCGATTTTATCAGCTAATTTTTTGAGTTGATTACGAACCAATTTATGGTAATCGCGTCCAAGTGCATAGCGACTAATATAACCTTGGGTTGGATCTGATAAATTCGCGGCAAATTGCGCTTGTGGTGGAAGGTAGTTGATGCGGACACTGATCACTCGAAGTGTACCGGGTAACAGTTCTGCTGGGCGAGCACGTAACATACCATGGCGAGCCATCCACTCCATCTCACCGTGATACCCTGCATCTAACCATGCTTGTAAAGCTGCTTCATGTTGACTTAAATCGACGTCGCAGATCCCTGCTTTGTCAAAGCCGAGTTCTTTTGCCCATTGTTTGATTTGTTCGGCTAGTGAATGAAGGTCCATTATCAGTATTGGTCATGGTCATTGGGCGGCGGATCTTAACGGATCTCACTCGATTGATCCAGCCAGTGAGTGGCTAGTTGTATCGATATTAGATTTGATATGAAGATTTTTCTGTTTACTTACAGAACAGAGCTTGTCTCTTAAAACTAACCCAGTTTACTATTCGTTCTCTTTTTATTTTTATATAGTGCTAGCTAGACGCTTTAGAGATCCGATTCATGACCATAAAAACTTTTACTTTAAAAGATGAACAACAGACGGTAATGCTAGGAATGCGCTTAGCTCAATTATGTTCCCAGCAGACGACACTTTATCTTTACGGTGATTTAGGCGCAGGGAAAACCACCTTAAGTCGCGGTTTCATTAGAGCGTTAGGCCATGAAGGAAATGTGAAAAGCCCAACTTATACTTTAGTTGAGCCATACCAGTTAGCGGATTGGCAGGTTTATCATTTTGATCTTTACCGATTGGCGGATCCTGAAGAACTCGAGTTTATGGGAATTCGTGATTATTTTACCGATGATGCTATTTGCTTGGTGGAGTGGCCTGAAAAAGGTCAAGGTTTATTGCCAACACCAGATTTAACGATATCGCTTCGCTATGAGGGTGAGCAACGTCAGGCGAGTGTGAGCGCAAATAGCGAGTATGGATGCACCTTATTGAGTCAGTTGGAGTTATGTTGAGCATTAATTACGGTCGTTTTTTGCGTTATTGGTGGCTATTGGTCACATTATTATCTGCTATCAGTAGCGTTCAGGCTAATGTATTAGAAGGGGTTAGAGTTTGGCCTTCCCCTGATGCCACTCGCGTAGTGATCGATTTAAAGTCAGAAGCGGACTTTAGTTATTTCACGCTAAGCAGCCCAGAACGCTTGGTGGTCGATCTAAAACAGACTTCATTAGCTGCCGTTTTGCCAGTAACGGTCTCTGATAGTGCGATATTGAAACGGATTCGCGCGAGTACACCACCAGAAAAAACAACTTTTCGTTTAGTACTTGAATTAGCCAATAAGTCGACGCCCAATATTTTTAAATTACCTCCCACACCAGGTGGGCAATATGGTCATCGTTTGGTGATTGATTTACCTCATTCACCCGCTCCTGCAGCGGCGACGTCGAGTACGCCCGCTCGTTCGCCCAATGTAGTGAGCCGCGATGCGTCTCAGTTAGTCGGTACTGCAGATATTATTATTGCTATCGATGCGGGACATGGTGGTGAAGATCCCGGTTCTATTGGCCCAACTCGTAAATTTGAAAAAGATGCCACATTAAGCGTTTCTAAAAAATTGGCGGATCAAATTAATGCGGTTCCGGGTATGAAAGCCGTATTAACACGAACCGGTGACTATTACGTAAGCTTGAATAATCGGACTGAAATTGCTCGTCGTAATCGTGCTCATCTATTGGTTTCAGTTCATGCTGACGCTTTTCATACTCCACAGCCAAGAGGGGCTTCAGTTTTTGTGCTTAATACTCGGCGGGCCAACACTGAAATTGCGCGTTGGGTTGAAAATCATGAGCAGCAATCGGAGTTACTCGGAGGGGCCGGTGAAGTTTTGGCGCGGACGAATAACGACCGTAATGTCAGTCAAACATTATTAGATTTACAGTTTAGCCATTCGCAAAAAGAAGGCCATAAAGTGGCGACCAATCTTTTACAAGAGCTAGGCAAAGTCGCTCACTTACATAAAGCGGAGCCTGTGAATGCCAGTCTGGCGGTATTGAAGTCGCCCGATATTCCATCAGTATTAGTAGAGATTGGTTTTATCTCTAACCCTATCGAAGAGCGATTGATTTTTCAACGTAGCCATCAAGATAAGCTCGCACGAGCGATGGGCAAAGCGTTAGTGCAATACTTTGAGGAAAATCCTCCAGAAGGAACCTTGTTTGCTAACCGAGGTAAAACTCAGCAACATCAAGTACAACGAGGTGAGTCGTTATCTGTGATTGCCCAAAAATATGGAGCGACCGTTTCTGGGATCATGCAAGCGAATAAATTAAAAGATTCTCGCTTAACGGTGGGTCAGCGATTAACTATTCCCGGAGGAGAACGTGGTCCTATTCCGGTACCGGTGGTCAATAATCCAGTGGAAACCGAAACCATTACCCATGTGGTTAAATCGGGAGAGTTTTTAGGCCGTTTAGCGGCGAATTATAAAGTCTCTATCGATGCGATACGCCGAGAAAATAACCTTAAGTCTGACACGTTATTTGTTGGTCAAAAGCTTAATATTACGGTGAGCTTAAAAGATAAACCTTTGCGTAAACACACGGTACAGAGTGGTGAGTTTCTTGGTCGGATCGCCAATCAGTACAATGTAACGGTACAGAGTATTCGTGAGGCTAATCAATTGCGCTCAGATCAATTGGCGGTAGGCCAAGTACTGATCATTCCCAACCGATAAGATAGGCAGGTTATGACGATTCGTATTCTACCCGCCCGTTTAGCAAACCAAATTGCCGCGGGTGAGGTGGTGGAAAGGCCGGCTTCGGTAGTAAAAGAGCTGGTAGAAAACAGCTTGGATTCAGGGGCCACACGGATTGAAATTGATATTGAGAAAGGTGGCGCTAAGTTAATTCGAGTTCGCGATAACGGCTCTGGGATCAATAAGGATGAGCTTGGCTTAGCCTTAAGTCGACATGCGACATCGAAAATACAAACACTGGACGATCTCGAAGCGATCATTAGCCTAGGATTTCGTGGGGAAGCGTTAGCCAGTATTAGCTCGGTTTCTCGCTTAACCATCACTTCTCGTCCGGCGACTCAAGAAGAAGCATGGTCGGCGTACAGTGAAGGGCGCGATATGGCTGTCAAGCTGCAGCCTAGTGCCCATCCAGTAGGGACCACAGTTGAAGTTTTGGATCTGTTTTTCAATACACCGGCAAGACGCAAATTTTTACGTACAGAAAAAACAGAGTTTACCCATATTGATGAACTCTTAAAGCGTATTGCTTTGAGCCGTTTTGATGTCAGTTTGACGCTGCGCCATAATGGAAAAATTATCCGTCAGTACCGTGCCGCGAGCAGTGAACGGCAAGAAGAAAATCGTTTGGCTGCGGTATGTGGTACGTCTTTTGTTAAGCATATGCTGAAAATAGAGCTAGCTCATCAAGGGTTAAGATTGCATGGCTGGATAACGACGCCACAAGGCGCTCGTCAGCAAAGTGATCTGCAATATTGTTATGTAAACGGACGTATGATGCGTGACAAGCTGATCAATCATGCGATTCGACAAAGTTATGAGAGCAGTTTAAGGCCAGATCAATGTGCAACCTATGTACTGTTCATTGAACTTGATCCTCATTTGGTTGATGTCAATGTACATCCTGCGAAACATGAGGTTCGTTTTCATCAAGCTCGCTTAGTGCATGATTTTATTTATCAAGCACTAAGCGGTGCTCTTGCTGATAGTCAACATATTGAAACTCCCGAGCTTAACCAAGCCGCTTTCTCTGCTCCTGTTCCGACATATATGTCGAATGAGCGGTCAACGGAGCCTGATCAGCCAGCTCGAAATCTGAGTGATAAAGACGGTTATTCTCGTCAGTATTTAACGACAGAACGTCCATCGCAAGCGGTCATTCAAGAAGCAAAAGCCTCTCACTCATGGAATCGTCCGACGACGGCTAAGCCACGATCGTCTGCGCCAGTTATGGCTGAGCAAAGTCAAGCTTATCAGCAGTTAATGAAAGTGAGCGAAGCGCCAGTTTCAATAGAAAATCGTTTATCAACCACTGAAAAATCGTCAACGCTTTCACGGATAGTGACTAAATTAGGTAAAGCCATCGCTGTCGTTGATGGACAATATCTGCTGATGACTACGGATCAAGGATGTGTCTTACTGGCGCTAACGAAAGCAGTTGAGTGGAGAGTTCGTGGTCAATTAAATAGTCAAGAAGAGCCATTAAAGAGTCAGCCGTTATTGGTCCCTTTGAGTGTAAAAGTGTCTAACGAGGAGATCCGTGGTTTCGAATTATACCGTGAGTTGCTCGAACGTTTAGGGATTCATCTGGTGACTCGTTCTCATCAGACGGTGATGGTGATGGGGGTTCCTCAGCCATTAAGACAGCAAAATCTACAGCTTTTGATTCCGGATCTGTTATCTTACCTTGCTTTACATGGTGCTTCAGGAGTGTTGACTTTGAATGTCGACAATATCGTCACGTGGCTTAGCCAGCGTGTCTTGATAGAAAAAAACGACTACACTTTATCAGAAGCCATTCAATTAATTGCCGAGCTTGAGCAATTATGGCCAGGTAAACTGCCATTGCATGATGGCCATTTTATTCAACCTGTCGATTTTTCGGCAACCATTGCAGCATTAAATTAATGACCAAACCACTACCATTAGCTTTATTTTTAATGGGCCCAACCGCCTCCGGTAAAACCGATTTAGCCATTCGTTTACGTCAGAAATATCCTGTCGAAATCATCAGTGTTGATTCAGCATTGATCTATAAAGGAATGGATGTTGGCACAGCAAAGCCTGATGCCAGAGAGTTGGCTTTGGCTCCCCATCGATTGATTGATATCTTAGATCCGAGTGAAGCTTACTCCGTTGCGAATTTTCGACAAGATGCGCTACGAGAAATGCAAGTCATTGTTAATGAAGGAAAAATCCCGTTACTGGTTGGTGGGACCATGCTTTATTATAAAGCCTTGTTAGATGGTTTATCGCCTTTACCTGCGGCCAATCCAGCGGTTCGTCAGCAAATCGAGTCACAAGCTCAAGAGCAAGGTTGGGCGGCTCTGCATGCCCAACTGCAACAAATTGATCCAATTTCAGCGGCAAGAATTCATCCAAATGATCCACAAAGATTGTCGAGAGCATTGGAAGTTTATAAAATTTCAGGTAAAACTCTTACTGAACTGACACAAACGAAAGGAGAATCAATCCCTTTTCGAGTTAAGCAGTTTGCCATCGCGCCCATGGATAGGGCTGAGCTCCACCGTCGAATTGAACTCCGCTTCGAGAAGATGGTCAAATCAGGTTTTGAAGAAGAAGTCAAAGCGCTCTATGATCGTAATGATCTTCATCCTGATCTACCCTCAATACGTTGTGTTGGTTATCGACAGATGTGGGATTACTTTGACGGAAATAGCACGCTTGATGAGGCTATTTATCGTGGTATTTGTGCCACCCGTCAGTTAGCCAAGCGCCAGCTCACCTGGTTACGCAGCTGGGATGAGTTAACTTGGTTGGATAGTGAGAACATTGAACGCGCGGTAGAAACTCTTGCAAATGCCATAGCATCTGATTGAGTAAGCTGTGTATAATGTGATCGCTTTTGCGTGATGTACCCTGTAAAGGAACCGTCACTTGTTGATCAATATTGTATTGATAGATCAGTGGTATAGGGTGTTTTTATCGTTTAGCTCAGATGTAAAGGCCGCACCAACTTATGTGCACCACTAGCTAAATAACTACAACAAAATACAAATAAGGAAAATAAAATGGCTAAGGGGCAATCTCTACAAGACCCATTCTTAAATGCACTACGCCGCGAGCGTATTCCTGTTTCTATCTATTTAGTAAACGGCATTAAGTTACAAGGTCAAATTGAATCGTTTGATCAATTCGTGATCTTGTTAAAAAACACCGTAAATCAGATGGTTTATAAGCATGCTATCTCTACCGTTGTACCTGCACGCCCGGTTAGCCATCACACTGGTGAGCGACCTGCAGGTGAGCGTGGCACAGAGAAATCCGACGATTAATTATTTGACGTCATATTATCATTCATTAAGGAGTTGAACGCTTGTTTGACCGTTATGAAGCCGGTGAGCGAGCGGTACTTGTTCATATCAACTTTACGCAAAAGGGTGAGTGGGAAAATCTCAAAGAGTGCGAAATGCTGGTCTCTTCTGCTGGAGTATCAACTCTGCAGGTAGTGACTGGTAGCCGTCAATCTCCTCACCCTAAATATTTCGTTGGAGAGGGCAAAGCTCAAGAGATTGCTCAAGCTGTGCAATCAACTGAAGCCGACGTGGTGATTTTTAATCATTCCCTTTCTCCTGCTCAAGAGCGAAATTTAGAACAACTTTGCCAATGTCGAGTGATTGATAGAACCGGTCTTATTCTGGATATCTTTGCTCAGCGAGCTCGTACTCACGAAGGGAAGTTGCAAGTTGAATTAGCTCAGTTGCGTCATATTTCGACCCGTTTAGTTCGAGGTTGGACCCACTTAGAAAGACAAAAAGGTGGGATTGGCTTACGTGGGCCAGGAGAAACTCAGTTAGAAACTGACCGACGTTTATTGCGTGAGCGAATTAAAGCGATCCTACGCCGTTTAGAGAAAGTGGCAAAACAGCGTGAACAAGGACGCCGAGCGAGAAACCGTGCAGAAATTCCAACGATTTCACTGGTTGGTTATACCAATGCAGGTAAATCGACTCTGTTTAACCAAATTACCTCCGCTGGAGTGTACGCTGCGGATCAACTGTTCGCTACGTTAGACCCGACGCTACGAAAGATCGAACTACTGGATGTAGGGCCAGCTATTTTGGCCGATACGGTAGGGTTCATTCGTCATTTACCCCACGATTTAGTGGCGGCATTCAAAGCAACGTTACAAGAAACTCAGCAAGCTGACATTTTGTTACATGTTGTGGATGCCAGTGACGACCGCTTTCGTGAGAATATCCAAGCGGTTGATGATGTTCTACTAGAGATTGACGCACATGAAGTGCCAAGTTTACTGGTTATGAACAAAATCGATAATCTAGAAGGCCAATATCCTCGTATAGAAAGAGATGATGAAGGTGTTCCTAGAGCTGTTTGGGTATCGGCGATGGATGGGTTGGGGATGGATCAGTTGTTTACTGCGCTGACCGAACGTCTGGCCAGTAATATCGTCCAATATTGTTTACGCGTTCCTCCTGAACATCAAGGTCGAATTCGGAGCACTTTCTTCCAAATGAACTGCATTGAAAAGGAAGAGTATGATCCAGAGGGCAATCTGCTAATATCAGTTCGTATGCAACAAGTGGATTGGTCTAGACTAGAGAAAAGAGAAGAGGCAGTTTTACGTGACTTTATCGTCACTTAAAGGACTGCTAGAGTATAACGTCATATCAAATGATGGAGCTTTCTAATGGCGTGGAATGAGCCCGGAAATAACAACGGCAACAACGGCCGCGATAATGACCCTTGGGGAAATAATAATCGCGGTAACAAAGGTGGTCGTGAGCAAGGTCCGCCAGATTTAGACGAAGTGTTTAATAAACTGAGTCAGAAGCTGGGCGGAAAGTTTGGTAAAGGGGGCAATGGGCCTTCGTTTGCTGGTGGTGGAGCAATGGGTTTTGGCGTTATCGCCGTGCTTGCTGTTGCCATTTGGTTTTTCTCAGGCTTCTATACAATTGGAGAAGCCGAACGAGGCGTTGTCTTAAGACTAGGTCAATACGATCGTGTAGTTAATCCTGGTTTGAATTGGCGCCCTCGTTTTATTGATGAAGTAACGCCTGTCAATATTCAAGCGATTCGTTCGTTGAGCGCTTCTGGTATCATGTTGACCAAAGATGAAAACGTCGTCAACGTGGCGATGGATGTTCAATATCGTATCGTTGACCCATACAAGTATTTGTATCGAGTTGTTAATCCCGATGATAGTTTGCATCAAGCCACCGATTCAGCGCTACGTGCGGTGATTGGTGACTCACTGATGGATAGTATCTTAACGGTAGGTCGTCAACAAATTCGTCAAAGTACTCAACAAACACTCAACCAAATCATCGATGATTATGATATGGGTCTATTAGTGGTTGGCGTTAACTTCCAGTCATCACGTCCACCAGAGCAGGTTAAAGATGCTTTTGATGACGCGATTGCTGCTCGAGAAGATGAAGAGCGTTTCATTCGTGAAGCTGAGGCGTACATGAATGAGATTTTACCTCAAGCCACAGGTCGTGCTGAACGTGTTAAACGAGAAGCATTAGGTTACAGCGAGCGAATCATTAATGAAGCATTTGGTCAGGTTGCTCAATTTGAGAAACTGTTACCTGAGTATCAAGCCGCTCCAGAAGTAACGCGCAATCGTATGTATCTCGATACAATGGAACAAGTGTATACCAACAGTTCGAAGATTTTGATTGACTCAGAATCGAGTGGTAACTTGCTCTACTTGCCGATTGATAAACTCGCAGGTCAAGAAGGGGCTAGCCAGTCTCGTCAGACTCGCTCATTATCATTGCAAGATGAAGCTGGACTGCAGTCACAACGTAATGACCCAAGCAGTAGTACGCCTCCTCGCTCAACTAATACTCGTCAAGGGAGAAACTAAACATGCGTAAGTTAATGATCCCGGTCATTGTCGTCTTTTTAGCATTGCTCTTGATGTCGATGTTTGTGGTTCCAGAAGGTGAGCGAGGCATTGTCATTCGTTTTGGACGAGTAATTCAAGACGACAATGAAATGTCTAAAATCTATGAACCAGGCTTGCATTTTAAAATGCCGATTTTTGATCGAGTACACACACTGAATGCTCGTATTCAAACCATGGATGGACGTTCAGACCGTTTTGTAACCTCTGAGCAAAAAGACGTTATTATCGATACCTACGTTAAGTGGCGAATTGAAGATTTTGGCCAATTCTACTTAGCGACGGGGGGAGGTAATATTTTTACCGCACAAGCTCTCCTTGAACGTCGGGTTACGGACGTATTAAGGGCAGAGATCGGTTCTCGAGACATCAAACAAATTGTTTCTGGTCCGCGCAATGAAGCGGTACTTCCTGATAGTCCTGATGATGAGATTGTCACCACTGAAGCCGCGAGACAAGCTTTAGAAGTCGATGGCCAACGCGATCAGATCATGGCGAATGTTCTGAAAGATACTCGAGTCAATGCAAGCAAAGATTTGGGTGTTTATGTGGTTGATTTCAGAATGAAGAAGATTAACCTTCCAGATGAAATCAGTGAGTCGATTTATCGTCGTATGCGTGCTGAGCGTGAAGCGGTTGCTCGTCGTCATCGTTCACAAGGCCGTGAAAGAGCAGAAGTTATTCGTGCTCAGGCGGATCTTGAAGTGGCAACTATTTTAGCTGAAGCAGACAGAACTGCGCGAATTACTCGTGGTCAAGCCGATGCAACATCAGCCAAAGTGTATGCTGACGCTTATAGCAAAGATCCTGAGTTCTTTAGCTTCTTGCGTTCTTTGCAAGCGTATGAAAACTCATTTAGCCAGAAAAGTGATATCTTAGTTTTGGATCCAAAGAGTGACTTCTTCCAATACATGAATAGCGCTAAAGGTTCATCAGTAAAATAATGGCTAGACACTTATTCTAAGTGGTTTAATACCATTGTAATATTATTCAGAAAGGCTCCTAAGGAGCCTTTCTTTTTTAGTAAGGTAGACAATGACTACATCATTATGGATTGCGATAGGATTATTGCTTATCGCTGAAGGTTTAGGGCCGCTGATTGCTCCTCAAGGGTGGCGGACTATGATGCAGCAACTCGCACAGCAAGAAGATAATCAATTGCGGCGAATAGGGGGGTGTTTAGTTGTAATAGGGATGGTGATCGTTTATGTCTTCATGCTTTGAGTGACGTTTTTTGAGTTATTCAAAGTCATTAATAGTGTGGTGGTGGCGTTTCATTGGCTGGATCCGCTAAGTTTGACGTATCCATATTTTTCATTTTCCCGACCACATATTTCATCTGATCTTGCATTTTATTAATTAATAGCTGCTGTTGGGTTAGAGCAGCATTGAGTTCGTCAATGGTTTGTTCTTGAAAAGCGAGTTTACACTCTAAATCATCAATTCGTTGTTGTAGTTGTTGTTCGGTTGCGTTTTGCATGATCATGGATTGAACTCCCATTCTTGAGCGATTCCCGCAGAGGTGCCAGAAATAACGCTGGATTGTGGATTAAAAACCGCATCATACACCACCGCTCTTGGCGGGCGCGCATCTTTTTGTGGTTGAGCTTCGAAGCGAGCTAATTTTTTGCCGTGATCAGTAGACCATACTTCGATGCGACTAGATGGCGTTCCAGTGAGTAGATAACGCCCATCATCTGAAAATCGTGCGCTAGAGAAAATAAGCTGTCTAGAAAGACTACGTAGTTTGGCTTGCTTTTCACCCGTTTGTAAATTCCAAATAATCGATTGATTACCGCCATCAGAAGTAAAAGCTAACTGACCATCACGCTGTAAAGCAACCCGGTTAACCCGCTGTTGATGTTCAAAGCTGTAGATAATCTGTCCACTCTGAGTATCCCATAGATAAGCGGTATAATCATTTCCGCCAGTTAAGGCATAACGCCCGTTGGGGGATAAAGCGACAGAATTTACTTTTTCTTGGTGAGCAAGGAACTCAAGTCGTCGTCCAGTGACTAAATCAACGTAAATGGCTTTACCGTTGGATACACCCAGCAACACTTGTTGCCCATCGTTACTCAGAGCGACATCCATGATTAAACCATCAGAAATGGACCATAACCCTTGAGCTTGGGTCCAGCTTAAGTCCCATACGGCAAAATTGATTTGTGTGGCAGTAATCGCATAACGGCCATTATCAGTAATACGAATGTACGAGACAGGGTTGGCTTCTGGGTCTTGTGCGCCTAGCTCTGCTAGAATTTGCCGTTGTGCTAAATCCCATAAGACCAGTTGGTGCTCTTGGGAATAAATTAATGCAAAGCGTCCGTCGCGGCTTAAGCCAAATCCGGTCGAACCATTGGGTTCTAAAACCCAGCGGTCAGTCTCTTGATTAAAGAAGAAACAGCCATTTAACAGAAAAATGACAACCGTCGGTACTATGAAATGAGAAATTATCCGCAGCACAATTAATTATCCGTTGAGTAGTAAAGACAATTACGAAACATACCGTTATATTGGTACAACATACTATTGTGCACCAGTTTAATTCGTCGGTTTGTGCTCAATAACAGAAAGGTTTACCTACAAAGTTGGAGAATTGAATGAAATCGTTTTTTAAAGTGTCATTGCTTGCCGCTACGGTTGCGCTAGCTGCTGGTTGTCAGAAAGAAGAGACAACGGCTACCCCAAATGCCTCTGTTGCCGTTCAAAGTGTCACTTTTAAGTCAGAGGATGATAAAGCGGCTTACGCGATAGGTGTTTCTTTTGCTAATTATTTAACCAGTAGTATCGAAAAGCCTAATGAAATTGGTATTGATCTTAATAAAGACATGGTGCTGAGAGGTATCGAGCATGTTTTTGCTGGTGCACCGCAAATGGATGAACAGCAGACTCGTGAAGCATTAGAAGCGTTGGATAAGCGTGTTGCTGCGTCAATGCAAGCACAAGCGGCTGAAAAAGCCGCCACCAATAAGCAAGCTGGAGATGCGTTCCGCGCTGAGTTTGAGAAGCAAGAAGGCGTCAAAAAAACTGATTCAGGATTGCTTTATCAAGTCTTAACTGAAGCGCAAGGTGAGTCGCCAAAAGAGACCGATACGGTACAAGTGCATTACAAAGGCACATTGACCGATGGTACTCAGTTTGATAGCTCTTACGATCGTGGTGAGCCCGCTACCTTCCCTCTTAATCGTGTGATCCCTGGTTGGACAGAAGGCGTGCAACTGATGCAAGTAGGTTCTAAATATAAGTTCGTCATTCCGCCAGAATTAGCCTATGGCGAGCAAGATACGCCAACCATTCCTGCAAACTCTACTCTAGTTTTTGAAGTGGAGCTGTTGAAAGTAGAAAATGGCGATGCAGCGCAATAAATAAGGGATAGCCATTCATTCTTTATTAAAAGTATCAAAGGCCTGAAGATTCAGGCCTTTTTTATAAGTAAAACTCACTTGTTTAACCAATTTTTTTATCATCCCTTGTCAAATGGTAAAAGTACGGATGCTTTGCTAGGGAGATATTCATCGTATAATTTGTTCTAAGTCACTGCATCGTAAGATAGCCTAGTCTAGGTTTAAAATTTTCTGATAAACTTACATCAATTTGTTGATTTTACGTTCTAAGGTCTAGGTACAGTGACAACGACAGAAAGCATTAACGCCGATATGCTCATGGATATGGAATTTGTGCATGTAAAGCCATTTACTGAGCACGATAAAGTGATTTTACGTTCCTATGAAGCGATGGTGGATGGTTTAGCGAGTTTAATTGGCCCCTTTTGTGAAATTGTTTTGCACTCGTTAGAAGATCTGAATACTTCGGCGATAAAAATTGCTAATGGCGAGAATACAGGTCGCCAAGTGGGCTCGCCGATCACCGATTTAGCGTTAAAAATGCTGCGTGATATTGAAGGCTCCGAACGCAATTTTTCTCGCTCGTATTTCACCAGAGCGAAAGGTGGGGTATTGATGAAATCTATTACGGTTGCCATTCGTAATGGAGAGCATCGAGTGATTGGTTTGTTATGCATTAACGTCAATCTTGATGCGCCTTTTTCACAGGTGTTGCACTCTTTTATGCCGACACCAGAAGCTCAAGAGGCTGCTGCTCCGGTTAACTTTGCCAGTGATGTGGTCGAGTTGGTTGATCAAACTGTTGAGCGGACTATTGAAGAGATTAATGCCGATAAATCAGTATCAAACAATACTAAAAATCGTCAGATTGTCATGGCGTTGTATGATAAAGGTATTTTTGATATTAAAGATGCGATTAATCGTGTTGCTGAACGATTAAATATCTCCAAACATACGGTTTATTTGTATATCCGCCAACGTAAAACCGAGGATGAGTGATTGTGAGTCAGTCAAGCACACCATTGACCTATGCTCTATTGGTAACGGGTCCAGCTTATGGAACTCAGTCTGCTCGTAATGCTTATCTTTTTGCTCAATCGGTGCTCGAGAAAGGCCATAGTATTAAGCGTATTTTCTTCTATCAAGAAGGTGTGCTGAATGGGTCGGGTTTAACCGTGCCTGCTAACGATGAATTTGATCTTGTGAAAGCATGGCAAACCATGGCGACGAAGCATCAAATTCGCTTAGAAACCTGCGTTGCTGCAGCGTTACGACGTGGTATTGTTAGCCAAAGCGAAGCCGAACAGCATCAATTATCAACATCGAGTTTGGCGATGGGAGTGACACAAGCGGGGCTAGGAGCGCTGGCAGAAGCGCTATTAACTGAGGATAGAGTGGTACAATTTTGAAGAAAATCGCCTTTGTTTTTCATTCTCCTCCTCACGCCACCAGTGCTGGACGAGAAGGACTCGATGCCGTGCTCGCGGCATCGGCTTACAGTGATGATTTAGCGGTCTTTTTTGTCGGTGAAGGAGTTTTGCAATTGGTCTCTGGGCAAGATCCTAAGGTGATTTTAAGTCGAGACTACATTAGCACATTCAAACTGCTCGATTTGTATGAGATTGAGTCGTGTTATGTCTGTGAACAAAGCCTTGCCGAATGGGGCTTAACCAGCGAAGCATTACTTATTGATGTCTCGCCACTTTCTCCTCAAGCTATTGGGGCAATGTGGCAATCTTTTGATCACATTGTGACTTTTTAATACCACAGGATAGACGTGTGCTGCATATTATTAAACATCCTCAACAGCTAAAATTAGTTCGTCGTTATTTTCAAGCTCATGATAGCCTATTGCTGGTCGAAAATGCCGTTTATCTTACTAACCCAAACAGCCCTTATTTCACCGATTTACAGACCATTAAGTCGGTCTATGCACTGCGTGAGGATCTTTCTGCTCGTGGTTGGTTAGAAATGTGTTCAGGTTCTATTGAGCAAGTCACGATGAATGATTTTGTTGAAATGACAGTAAATGAAGATAAATCAATAAGTTGGTCTTAATTTTTATCGAGTGTCCGTAAAAGTATCCACCATACTGATGTTGGTGGATAAAAAAGATCTGTATATTTCTTGACACACCTCCCACTGCTGCATAGAATTTTGCGTCCCTATTTGTGCAAATCACAATCAGGGCTAGATTTTTCATAAAGCTTACGTTAAGTAAATTCAGGAGCTAGCTAATGGCAACTATTAACCAGTTGGTACGCAAGCCACGTGTGAAGCAAGTTGCAAAAAACAACGTGCCTGCACTCGAAGCGTGCCCACAAAAACGTGGTGTATGTACTCGCGTATATACTACTACACCAAAGAAACCTAACTCAGCACTACGTAAAGTATGTCGTGTTCGTCTAACCAATGGTTACGAAGTGACTTCATACATCGGCGGTGAAGGTCACAACCTACAAGAGCACAGCGTTGTTCTTATCCGTGGCGGTCGTGTAAAAGACCTTCCGGGTGTTCGTTACCACACTGTTCGTGGTGCGCTTGACTGTTCAGGCGTTAACGACCGTAAACAAGGTCGTTCTAAGTACGGTGTGAAGCGTCCTAAGTCTTAATGGATTCCGTTAAGTAAGGCCAAACACTAAATTAATTTGTTATTTTGAAAAAACTGTATAGTTTTGGAAAAAACCTGAAGAAGACAACGGAGAATATTCCATGCCACGTCGTCGCGTTATTGGTCAGCGTAAGATCCTTCCAGATCCAAAGTTCAAATCTGAACTGCTGGCAAAATTCGTTAACATCCTTATGGTTGACGGTAAAAAATCTACTGCAGAGAAAATTGTTTACACTGCACTAGACACTATGGCTGAGAAATCTGGTAAAGATCACTTGGCTGTTTTTGAACAAGCTCTTGAAAACGTACGTCCAGCGGTAGAAGTTAAATCTCGCCGTGTGGGTGGTTCAACTTACCAAGTGCCAGTAGAAGTACGTCCGGTTCGCCGTAACGCACTTGCTATGCGTTGGTTGGTTGAAGCTGCGCGTAAGCGTGGTGAAAAATCTATGGCTGGTCGCTTAGCTGCAGAAATGCTAGATGCGTCAGAAAACAAAGGTACTGCTGTTAAGAAACGTGAAGACGTTCACCGTATGGCAGAAGCGAACAAAGCCTTCGCTCATTACCGCTGGTAATACCTTCTGTGCTGCGAGGTCCTCTCGCAGCACATTTCTATTTTCTAAGGTTTCCCTTAGTAAGAGGATACAATCGTGGCTCGTAAAACTCCTATTGAGCGCTACCGTAATATCGGTATCTGTGCTCACGTAGATGCAGGAAAAACAACCACTACTGAGCGTATTCTGTTCTATACCGGCCTTTCTCACAAACTTGGCGAAGTTCACGATGGTGCTGCCACCATGGACTGGATGGAGCAGGAGCAGGAACGTGGTATTACTATTACCTCTGCTGCAACAACTGCCTTCTGGCGTGGTATGGATGCACAATTCCAAGATCATCGCATTAACATCATTGATACCCCTGGACACGTTGACTTCACCATCGAAGTAGAGCGTTCGCTGCGTGTACTTGATGGAGCTGTGGTTGTCTTTTGTGGTTCATCTGGTGTTGAACCTCAGTCTGAAACAGTGTGGCGTCAAGCAGATAAATACCATGTTCCTCGCATTGTGTTTGTTAATAAGATGGACCGTACTGGCGCAGACTTCCTACGCGTAGTAGATCAAATTAAACATCGTCTTGGTGCAACTCCCGTTCCTATCCAATTAAATATTGGTGCAGAAGAGGATTTTAGAGGTGTCATCGACCTTATCAAGATGAAAGCCATCAACTGGAATGAAGCCGATCAAGGCATGAGCTTTACTTATGAAGCGATTCCGGATGATATGCTAGAGCTGGCTGAAGAGTGGCACAACAACTTAGTTGAAGTCGCTGCGGAAGCGAGCGAAGAATTGATGGATAAATACCTTGAAGACGGCGTACTTACTGAAGCTGAAATCAAACAAGCGCTCCGTCAGCGCACGCTGAATAACGAAATCGTTCTTGCCACTTGTGGCAGTGCGTTTAAAAATAAAGGTGTGCAAGCGGTTTTGGATGCGGTTGTCGAATTTTTGCCATCGCCAGTAGAAGTTCCGGCGATCAAAGGTATTGATGAAAACGAGAATGAAGTAGAACGTCACGCTGACGATAACGAACCATTTTCTGCTTTGGCATTTAAAATTGCCACCGACCCATTTGTTGGAACTTTGACGTTTATTCGTGTCTATTCTGGAGTGGTTAACTCGGGTGATGCGGTCTATAACTCAGTCAAACAAAAGAAAGAGCGTTTTGGGCGCATTGTACAAATGCATGCTAATAAACGTGAAGAAATTAAAGAAGTTCGTGCTGGCGATATCGCCGCCGCTATTGGCTTGAAAGATGTCACTACGGGTGACACGCTCTGTCATCAAGATCATAAAGTGATTCTTGAACGCATGGAGTTTCCTGAGCCTGTTATCCAAATCGCCGTTGAGCCTCGCTCAAAAGCGGATCAGGAACGAATGGGGATTGCGCTAGGTAAATTAGCGGCTGAAGACCCGTCATTCCGAGTCGAAACGGATAAGGAAACAGGACAAACGCTAATTTCTGGTATGGGCGAGCTTCACTTAGACATCATCGTTGACCGTATGAAACGTGAGTTCAGCGTTGATTGCAACGTGGGTAAACCTCAGGTTGCGTATCGTGAAACCATTCGTGGTCAAGCGGAAGTTGAAGGCAAGTTTGTTCGCCAGTCTGGTGGCCGTGGTCAATACGGTCATGTATGGTTGAAAGTTGAACCTGCAGAGTTAGGACAAGGCTTTGTCTTTGTTGACGCCATCGTGGGCGGTGCAATTCCTAAAGAGTTCATCAACCCGGTAGCGAAAGGGATCGAGGAGCAAATGAACAACGGTGTGTTAGCGGGATATCCTATTTTGGATGTTAAAGCGACACTCTTCGACGGTTCATTCCACGATGTCGACTCAAGTGAAATGGCGTTTAAAATCGCCGGCTCAATGGCATTCAAGAAGGGCGCGCTAGAAGCAAACCCAGTCATTCTTGAACCGCTAATGAAAGTTGAAATAACCACACCTGAAGATTGGATGGGTGATGTAGTCGGCGATTTAAATCGTCGTCGTGGCATCATTGAAGGCATGGATGATGGCAATGCTGGCCTCAAAATTATCCGTGCTCGAGTTCCACTCTCAGAGATGTTTGGTTACGCAACAGATCTACGTTCTGCGACCCAAGGCCGTGCTTCTTACTCAATGGAGTTTGCTGAGTACGCCGAGGTTCCGAAAAATGTTGCCGATGCAATCATTGCTGAACGTGGGTAGTTGTTATTTGATTAATAACGAATCTATTGCGCTAACGAGCGTTGGCGCATAAAATAGCAATTTCTGGCGCGCTTTGAGTGCACTTGACTTAAGGCGAATCATAACTAGGAAGGAACACGATCGTGTCTAAAGCAAAATTTGAACGTACGAAACCGCACGTAAACGTTGGTACTATCGGCCACGTTGACCACGGTAAAACCACTCTAACAGCAGCTATCTGTACTGTACTTGCAAAAGTATACGGCGGTGAAGCGAAAGACTTCGCGTCAATCGATAACGCTCCAGAAGAGCGTGAGCGCGGTATTACTATTTCTACATCACACGTAGAATACCAAACTCCATCACGTCACTACGCACACGTAGACTGCCCAGGACACGCTGACTATGTTAAAAACATGATCACTGGTGCTGCGCAAATGGACGGTGGTATCCTAGTTGTAGCTGCGACAGATGGCCCAATGCCACAAACTCGTGAGCACATCCTACTAGGCCGTCAGGTTGGTATTCCTTACATCGTTGTATTCATGAACAAATGTGACATGGTAGACGATGAAGAGTTGCTAGAGCTTGTAGAGATGGAAGTTCGTGAACTTCTTTCTGAGTACGATTTCCCAGGCGACGACCTACCAGTAATTCAAGGTTCAGCACTAGGTGCATTGAACGGTGAAGAGCAGTGGGAAGCGAAGATTGTAGAACTAGCAGAAGCGCTAGATTCATACATTCCAGAGCCTGAGCGTGCAGTAGACCAAGCATTCCTAATGCCAATCGAAGACGTATTCTCAATTCAAGGTCGTGGTACCGTAGTAACAGGTCGTATCGAGCGTGGTATTCTACGTGTAGGTGACGAAGTTGCTATCGTTGGTATCAAAGATACAACAACGACTACTTGTACAGGTGTAGAGATGTTCCGTAAGCTGCTTGACGAAGGTCGTGCAGGTGAGAACGTAGGTGCACTACTACGTGGTACTAAGCGTGATGACGTAGAACGTGGTCAAGTACTAGCGAAGCCTGGTTCAATCACTCCACACACGAAGTTTGAATCAGAAGTATACGTACTGTCAAAAGATGAAGGTGGCCGTCATACACCATTCTTCAAAGGCTACCGTCCACAGTTCTACTTCCGTACAACGGACGTAACTGGTGACATTTCTCTACCAGAAGGCGTAGAGATGGTAATGCCAGGCGACAACATCAAGATGGTTGTAGAGCTAATTGCACCAATCGCGATGGACGAAGGTCTACGTTTTGCTATCCGTGAAGGTGGCCGTACAGTAGGCGCTGGTGTTGTAGCTAAAGTTATCGCTTAATTTCGATAATCTTTTGTTATCACTATTAAAAGGGAAGCATTGCTTCCCTTTTTTATCGCCTGTAAATCCGGTCTTTTCTCAGTCTTTTTCTTTTCACATTCTCTTCATCTTTCCCTTTAGACGGCCTGTCTATCTTTAGTCTGCGACAAGTATATTTCACTTGCTAAACGACTAGCCATTCTGTACTATTCTCGCTCCTTAATTCTCGGTCAATTTTCATTCGTTCCTTGCTTCCTTTGGATGACCGGGCCAAATCTGGAAGCTGAATAATCCGTAAGGAGCAAAATCAATGCGTCATTACGAAATCGTATTCATGGTGCACCCTGATCAAAGCGAGCAAGTTGCTGGCATGATCGAGCGTTACACTGGTTCAATCACTGAAGCTGGCGGTACAGTTCACCGTCTAGAAGATTGGGGCCGCCGTCAAATGGCTTACCCAATTAACAAGCTTCATAAAGCTCACTACGTTCTAATGAACGTTGAAGCTGATCAAGCTGTGATTGATGAGTTAGAAACTGCATTCCGTTTTAACGATGCTGTTCTACGTAACATGATCATGCGTACTAAAGCTGCTATCACTGAACCTTCAATCATGCTTAAAGCTCGTGACGAGCGTTCTAAGCGTGAAGAAGTGAAATTTGAAGCAGACGCTGAGTAATTTCAGATGACCGTCTGAGTCAACGTTCTTGATCATTAAAGAAGGTTGAATCAAGCTAACTCTTATTATTAATCGTGGTCTTCCTCTTTTAGTGATAAGTCATGTTGGGTTAAGCGAATTTCGGTTCCTTAACGTAGGATGTAGGCAACGGTCAAACGCATTCACTCATCATTTAGTATTAGGCGGTATTGCTATAGAGAATGATTCATTCTCCAGTCGAAACAAAGTGTTCGTTATAGCCATACTTAACGTCTACAACATTTTTCAAATTTAGATCAGGAGATAGCCCATGGCTCGTTTCTTCCGCCGTCGTAAATTCTGCCGTTTTACAGCAGAAGGCGTTCAAGAGATTGATTACAAAGATGTAGCGACTCTTAAGAATTACATCACTGAAGCTGGTAAAATTGTACCTAGCCGCATCACTGGCACAAGTGCTAAGTATCAGCGTCAGCTAGCTCGTGCAATCAAACGCTCTCGCTACCTAGCTCTACTGCCATATACTGACAAGCATCAGTAATCGGCACCGTTTATTAAGAAAGAGGATTAAGTAATGCAAGTTATTCTACTTGATAAAATCGGTAACCTAGGCAGCCTTGGCGATGCAGTTAATGTTAAATCTGGTTACGCTCGTAACTTCCTTATCCCACAAGGTAAGGCTGTAATGGCAACCAAATCTAACGTTGAGATGTTTGAAACTCGTCGCGCTGAACTTGAAGCAAAAGTTGCTGAGCAACTTACTGCTGCACAAGCTCGTGCTGACCAAGTTAACGCACTAGAAGCGGTTGTTATTGCTTCTAAAGCTGGTGATGAAGGCAAACTGTTCGGTTCTATCGGGACTCGTGACATCGCTGATGCAGTAACTGCAGCCGGTGTTAAGCTTGAGAAAAGCGAAGTTCGTCTACCTGAAGGTGCTCTACGTACTACAGGTGAATTCGAAGTTAGCGTTCAACTTCATTCAGAAGTTTTCGCTACAGTGAAATTACAAGTTGTTGCTGAATAATTTCAGTTTCTAAACTCGTTTAAACACCAGCTCAGGCTGGTGTTTTTTTATGTCCAATTTATGTCGTTTAGCGATGAAGGTAATAAGTTTGGCGAGGTGGGATATTGAGTGTTGATGGTTAGAATAAGAAAATCAAACTTACTGATATCACGCTATCAGCTTTACTTAAACCTGTAGGGACTCGGTTATGGTATTGACGTGATTGACTTACTTTAAGAGCAATGTCATCGGTAATATTGTTGATAATGCTGATATCACTGTCAAAGCGAGTGTTACTTTCTCCGCCAACCAAGGTTAGATCGGTGAGTAATTTAAAATTGCTCAGTGCTTGCCATTCAACTTTAAGGTTGCCGCGATAAATCGGCTCTTTGACTAAGTGTGGGAAGACGACGTCGCCACTGCTAATTTTATCCAAATTCGGCTCTTGATAGCGGTAGCCCGGTCCGACTTCGAGTTCAATCAGTAAATCGTCGGTATGAGTAAACTGATAGCCAAGACCACCAGACCAAGTGTAATCTGAAAAGTAGGCGCTATAGCGTGAATCAGACCCTTTAAAACTGCCATATAAGTAGGTTTTAGGACCTAGCTTATAGTCGCTTTGTAAGCTGTAGCTGGATTGCCGTTTATTCTCTTTGCCATTTTTATCTAATTTATAAAAACGCCACTCGCCATTGGTTCGATGACGACCACGGGTGTATTCCCCTTTAACACGCGTATTAAGGGCTTCTGAGTCTGTGTTACCAGAGTGCGCTTGATAGCCAAATTCGATTTGACTTTGCCAAGGTGAGGGTGCGTTAATGTCCTTACTGCGATTTGTCTGTTTGTTGGCGTGGACATGGAAACTTGTCAACAGAGCCAGACTTAGAAGCCAAGTTTTGGACACATGAAACCTCTCTCAAAGAATAGAATCGCTGAATAATAAGCATCAGTTTTTGAAATTGGGTCATATTAAGGTTAATTCTATCTAAGTCATAGACAAACTTTTCGATGCCTAATTACAAATGTTCTATTCTCGCTATAATGAGCGGTTATTAAAAAGAGTGACTGAGTGAAGTGATGGCTGATCCCCGAATAGATAACCGAAATCGTAAACCTGCCGATGCACAAGTTGAAGCAATGAAAACTCCTCCTCATTCATTAGAGGCTGAGCAATCCGTTATTGGCGGTTTATTGCTAGATAATCAACGTTGGGACACAGTCTCTGAACGTGTGATTGCTCAAGACTTTTATAGTCGACCTCATCGGTTAATCTTTGAAGCAGTGAAAAGCCTACTTGAATCTGGGCAACCGCTGGACTTAATTACCCTTTCCGAATACCTCGAGTTGCGCGAACAGTTAGAAGATGTTGGCGGCTTTGCCTATTTGGCTGACCTGGTTAAAAATACGCCAAGTGCTGCTAATATTAATGCTTACGCTGACATTGTTGCTGAGCGTGCTTTGGTGCGTAACTTGATTGGTGTTGCGAACGAAATCGCTGACGCAGGTTATGATCCTCAAGGGCGCAGTTCGGAAGATTTACTCGATTTAGCCGAAAGCAAGGTATTTGCGATTGCAGAGGCGCGTAGTAGTGAAAACGAAGGGCCACAAAACGTTGATACGATTTTAGAAAAAACCTTAGAGCGTATCGAATTATTGTATAAGACTCCACAAGATGGCGTCACTGGCGTCAACACTGGATTCACTGATCTCAATAAAAAAACGGCGGGATTACAAGGTTCAGATTTAATTATTGTTGCCGCTCGTCCTTCGATGGGAAAAACGACCTTTGCCATGAACCTGTGTGAAAACGCAGCGATGCAGCAAGATAAACCAGTATTGATATTCTCACTCGAGATGCCAGCAGAACAAATCATGATGCGTATGCTGGCGTCGCTCTCGCGGGTAGATCAAACCAAGATCCGAACCGGTCAACTCGATGATGAAGATTGGGCGCGTATTTCTTCGACCATGGGAATGCTGATGGAGAAGAAAAACATGTTTATCGACGACAGCTCGGCGTTGACTCCCACAGAGGTGCGTTCACGTGCGCGTCGTATTGCTCGTGAGCATGGTGGGCTATCTTTAATCATGGTCGACTATTTGCAGCTGATGCGGGTTCCTTCTCAATCCGATAATCGTACTTTAGAAATTGCCGAAATTTCTCGTTCATTAAAAGCCTTAGCCAAAGAGCTTAATGTACCTGTGGTAGCGCTTTCACAGTTAAACCGCTCGTTGGAGCAACGTGCGGATAAGCGGCCAGTCAACTCCGATTTGCGTGAATCTGGCTCGATTGAACAAGATGCCGATTTGATCATGTTTATTTACCGTGATGAAGTCTATCACCCGGATAGTCCAATGAAAGGGATTGCGGAAATCATTATTGGTAAGCAGCGGAATGGCCCAATAGGCTCGGTACGGTTGACTTTCCAAGGTCAATATTCTCGTTTTGACAACTACGCAGGCCCAGCGTTTGATGATGAATAATAGTATGAACTACATGAAAGCCGCTAAAGCGAGTATTGATCTGCAAGCGTTGCAGTATAACTTACAAAGAATCAAGCAGCAGGCTCCGAGTAGTAAAGTCATGGCGGTTGTTAAGGCTAATGGTTATGGTCATGGCTCTCGTGAGGTTGCTCGCTACGCTCAAGATGCCGATGCATTTGGTGTTGCTCGAATTCAAGAAGCCCTGCAACTCAGAGCGAATGGCGTTGTTAAGCCAATACTCCTCTTAGAAGGTTTTTATTCTGCTGGCGATCTTCCGGTTTTAATGACCAACAATATCCAAACAGTCGTGCACTGTGAAGAGCAGCTACAGGCTTTAGAACGCGCACAATTAGACACGCCAGTATCGGTATGGTTAAAAATCGACAGTGGGATGCATCGTCTTGGTGTGCGTCCTGAGCAGCACGCTGAGTTTGTTGAGCGTTTACATCGCTGCCCAAATGTGGCTAAACCTCTACGTTATATGAGTCATTTTGGCTGTGCTGATGAACTCGATAGCCCGATCACGCGCCAACAAATTGAGCTGTTTTTATCGTTGACCGATGGCTGTAAAGGCGAGCGCTCATTGGCTGCATCGGCTGGATTATTGGCATGGCCGGAAAGTCAGCTAGACTGGGTAAGACCAGGAATCATTCTTTATGGTGTTTCTCCTTTTGCCCATCAGGACGCTCAGGCGATGGGATACCGTCCAGTCATGACTTTAACGGCACCTCTGATTGCTGTTCGAGAGGTGAAGGCCGGAGAGAGTATCGGTTATGGTGCCTTATGGACCGCTCAACGAGAGACTAAAATCGGTGTGATTGCGATTGGTTATGGTGATGGCTATCCACGTACGGCACCTAATGGTACGCCAGTGTTAGTCAATGGTCGTATTGTGCCAATGGCAGGGCGAGTTTCTATGGATATGCTGACGGTTGATTTAGGCCCAGAGGCTCAGGATAGCGTCGGTGATGAAGCCATTTTGTGGGGGCAAGACCTTCCAGTTGAGAGAGTGGCTGAACATATTGGTACCGTGGGTTATGAGTTAGTGACCAAACTGACCTCTCGAGTAGAGATGCATTATCTCACCGAAAAAATAGGCTAAACAAGTCAGTGATTAAACAAGTTGAGCCTCCGATGTGGGTTTCACTGACTTATCTCAAAGTCGCGCGACGATGGCTCAGCGATAATGAGTTTATTGAGCAGTAACTCTGCTTTATCGAACCATGATGAGTTTCTTTTTTGCATTAACAGGGATTCCAACCTAGCCAATAGGCAAGGTAATAAGGAATAAAACCTACCGTAACATTGGGATAGAGAATATGTTGAAAAACATTAATCCAACGCAAACCAACGCTTGGAAAGCACTAACCGCGCATTTTGAATCAGCGCAAGACATGGATTTAAGCACTCTGTTCGCTGAGGATAACCAGCGTTTTAACCATTTCTCAGCGCGTTTTGGTCAAGATATTCTGGTTGATTATTCGAAGAATTTAATCAATCAAGAGACGATGCAACACCTGTTTGCTTTAGCCAAAGAGACGCATCTCGAAGATGCCATTCAAGCGATGTGTCAAGGTGAGGCAATTAACCAAACTGAAGGTCGCGCCGTCTTACATACTGCACTACGTAATCGCAGTAATACCCCAGTAATGGTCGATGGCCAAGATGTGATGCCAGCCGTTAATGCCGTATTAGAAAAGATGCGTGTATTTTCAGAGCGCGTGATCAAGGGTGAATGGAAAGGTTTCACCGGTAAAGCGATTACCGATGTAGTGAATATTGGTATTGGTGGTTCAGACTTAGGTCCCTATATGGTGACTGAAGCGCTCGCGCCGTATAAAAATCATCTGACCATGCACTTTGTATCCAACGTCGATGGTACTCATATTGCTGAGACATTGAAGAAAGTGGATCCGGAAACCACGCTGTTCTTAGTGGCGTCGAAAACGTTCACCACGCAAGAAACCATGACTAACGCTCACTCTGCGCGTGATTGGTTCTTAAACGTCGCGGGCGATCAAGCGCATGTGGCGAAGCACTTTGCTGCGCTGTCGACCAATGGTCAGGCGGTGACTGAGTTTGGTATTGATACCGAAAATATGTTTGAATTCTGGGATTGGGTTGGTGGCCGTTATTCTCTGTGGTCAGCCATCGGTTTGTCGATCATTCTATCAATTGGCTACGATAACTTTATTGAGTTGTTAGCTGGGGCTCACGAGATGGATCAGCATTTTGTTGATACACCGTTTGAGCGTAATATTCCGGTGATCCTTGCTCTGATTGGTATTTGGTATAACAACTTCCATGGCGCTGAATCAGAAGCGATTTTACCTTACGATCAATACATGCATCGTTTTGCGGCTTATTTCCAACAAGGGAATATGGAATCGAACGGTAAATACGTTGATCGTAATGGTCAGGCTGTGACTTATCAAACAGGACCGATCATTTGGGGTGAGCCAGGTACCAATGGTCAGCATGCGTTTTATCAGTTGATCCACCAAGGCACCAAGCTGATCCCTTGTGATTTTATTGCGCCAGCATTGACTCATAATGCCGTCAGCGATCATCATCAAAAATTGATGTCGAACTTTTTTGCGCAAACTGAAGCGCTTGCATTTGGTAAATCTGCCGATGTAGTGAAAGCGGAATTACTGAAAGCGGGTAAATCTGCGGCGGAAATTGAAGCGTTAGTCCCCTTTAAAGTTTTTGAAGGTAACCGTCCAACTAACTCGATTTTAGTTAAACAGATCACGCCACGAACTTTAGGCAATTTGATTGCAATGTATGAGCATAAGATTTTTGTGCAAGGTGTGATTTGGAATATTTTCTCGTTTGATCAATGGGGCGTAGAGTTAGGTAAGCAATTAGCGAATCAGATTCTTCCTGAGTTGGCGGATGGTCAAGACGTTATCTCTCATGACAGCTCAACCAATGGTTTGATCAATGCGTTTAAAGCCTTTCGGGGCTAATACCACGCTAAGTAGGCTGGCTCTTCGCCGATCTTGAACAAGATTTGCCGTCGATAAGTCTGCTATTACCAATATACAAAAGGGTCGACGTGAAATGTCGACCCTTTTCTTTTCTGGGCAAGTCAAAGCGACTTGCTCTGGTTTACTCGAAACAGATCTCAATAAAGGCATTTCCCCATTGAGATGAGAACGGCATGATGATGATCGAACCTTCGCATTTGTGTCGTATTGTATGACCTTTGCCCGATACCACCACTGGGGTCGCTAAATCAAAATCAAAGCCACTTTCGGCTAAGATGCGTTTTGCTCCACCCGTTACCATGTTGGTAATTTCCCCGACCATATCCGTGACTTCTTCATTTAAGCCATTCGGTCGTTCGCCCAACATGTTTTCCATAATTTGTAAGGCTAAAGCCTCATCAAAGGTAATCGACATGGAACCGCGTGTTTGAGGCCCGATCATACCGATAAGACCAGACACATCGCCACGAGCAATTTCATCTTTTTTGAGGCGAGGCTTTTGGGGCTTCAGTTCTAATGAAGCCATCGTTTTTAGTACATTTAGCAAAGACGCTAAGAACGGATTGACAAATTCAGCGCGCATAACTCTCTTCTATAGTCTAATTCTTTGTTTCTGAAGAACAGGATTGGCAAATACCATGAGATTCAATGACATGGTTAGTAATTGTAAATCCGTGTTGCTCCGCGTTGTTCGCCAGCATTGTTATCAGATTATCATTTTGTAACTCCACAACGTTACCGCATTGGTCACAAATTAACAGCTGAGAAAAGTGCTTATGGGCATTACAAGAGCAGCAAGAGATAAAGCTATTCGTTGACTCTACACGATGAATAAAGCCTTGTTCTAACAGAAAATCTAAGGCTCGATACACCGTCGGTGGTTTTGCTTGTGGCTCACTGACTTTTAAATCTTCAAGCAAATCGTAGGCGCTGGATGCTTTTTGACTGGCGCAGATAAGTTCAAAAACGCGCTTACGTTGTGAAGTTAGACGAACGCCCCTTGCTGCACATATTTCTTCAATTTGTTGGCTAAGCTTCTTGTCCAAATCTATCACCATCATTGCTGGACTCTAGTAATCATATACTATTTCAAGATAAATATCGTTTTGAACATCAATAAATCATTAGTGATTGATTGACTATGAACGCTATTGTCATAAATAGTGCCTAACTTACCTCATCTTGCGATAAAACGATACAGTGAAGAAAATCGGCGATTCACTTTCCTACTTAACGTGGTGATTATGCTCGTAGCCCCCCTTTAATTCCCTTACCCAGTTATCTTTATCGTCGTCCCTAGAGCTGCCCATGATTTTCAGTAAGTCGCGTTATTGTTGTGAATAACACTACTATAAATCACAACTTGAATTATAATGGTTATCATTTTAACTCATTGATTGTATTGGTTAATTTGATGTTTTATTTTCGTGTGTTTATTGAGTTGATTTACTTGTCAGTGGGATGTTTTTCAATGGTGAGATTCTTGGTGTGAATCAAAATCAATGTGTGATGATGATGGTCAGCAAAACCTTAACCGTGGTGACGACTTTTTATACGGGGAAATTATATGCGTTTTAGTTTATCGATGCCTAAGTCACGGGCCAACCGTTCCCTATTCGATTGGATTGAAAAGTGGGGTAATCGGCTACCTCATCCCATCGTATTATTCATTCTATTGACGGTAGTGGTTTTAGTTATTTCTAAATTTGGTTCATTACTCGGATGGCATTATCAATTACCAGGACAGCCCGTTGCTTCGGTCGAGGATTTACTCTCTGAATTTGGATTACGAGCATGGCTTGGTGGGGCTTTACAAGCCTTCGCAGCCTTTCCCCCTCTAAGCATCATTATTGTTGCGATGATTGGTATCGGTATTGCGGATGCTTCAGGTCTGATTGGTTATGCGGTGCAACGTGCCGTGAGACATGCTGGTACATGGCAATTGACCGCAACTATCATGTTATTGGGCTTACTATCAAATGTGGCGGGAGCGGTTGGATATATTGTTTTGATTCCCCTAGCATGCCGAGCTTATCTCGCGGCAAAACGTTCAGCCCTCGCTGGATTAGCGGCCGCGTTTGCTGGTGTTGCTGGTGGTTCACATGCTTCAGTGTTTTTAACCACTTATGATGTGGTCCTTTCGGGGATCAGTACTTCGGCGGCGCAATTGGTTGATCCTATGGTGACGGTGAGTCCATTAGCCAATTATTACTTTCTTACTGCCAGTGTTGGTATGTTGGTGCTGGTAGGTACGTGGATTTCTATCCGAGTGGTTGAGCCACGCTTAGCGCGTTACTCTTGCAAAGGCTTTCCCATTGAGGTGATCCCAGATACTCGTCATGACAAAGCGATGTTTAGCGCATTAGGCGCAGCAATGTTATTGGTATTGATAATGGTTATCGCCACGCTTCATCCTTCGGGATGGCTAACGCCGAGCGATCCTACGATGTTTGCTCGTAGTGAAGTGATTAAAGGTTTGCCGATTATTGTCTCGTTAACGTTTGCCTTAAGTGGGTTGGTGTTTGGGTTTATGTCCGGCTCGTTTAAGGGGGAGAGTGATGTTATCAAAGGCTGTCAAAAAAGCATGGAGAGGCTGGGTTTGTTTCTGGTCATCATCTTTTTCGCTTCGCAGTTGATCTTTATTTTTCAACTTAGCCAATTATCGGGGTTGTTGGCTGTTACCTTAAGTGAGTTACTGGCTTGGCTTAACGTTAAAGGGCCTATGCTGGTTGTGGGGTTGATCACTTTTAGTGCATTTTTGAACTTATTTATGGGATCGCCGATGGTGCTGTGGAGTTTAATGGCTCCGGTTTTTGTCCCCTCGCTGATGTTGGCTGGGTTGTCTGTCGATCTCATTCAAGTCGCTTTTCGAATCGGTGATTCAGTGACGAATATTATTACTCCTCTCTTTGGTTATTTAGGCTTAATTCTTGCCACTGCCCAGCAATATGAACCGAAAGCGAAACTAGGGACATTGATGTCGATGATGTTGCCCTACAGTATTGCATTTTTTGTTATGTGGTCAGGATTACTACTGTTATGGGTGTACGTTTTTCATCTGCCCCTCGGTGTGGTGTAATCTTGTCCACATCGAGAAAGTTCATCGTCCAGCTCTTTGATGAGTTTTTGCTACATGAGCTCGACACTTGTGTATAATCTGCAAATTATTTTTCATAACAGCCTGTCTGGTTAAATTCGTATTATCGTTTTAGCTAAGCTGCGCTTATTGCGGAATACTGGCTAACTTTTGTTACTCTTATCGTATAAAAGTTAGCCTAAGCTGTTGGCTTACATGACCGCCTATTAACCAAACGTAAACTATGACTACTTCTACTGACACTGATAAATTTAAAGCTCATCGTCTTTCGGTGGCCCCTATGCTTGATTGGACGGACAGACATTGTCGTTATTTTCATCGTCTCCTCACCTCGCAAACCTTGTTGTATACCGAAATGGTGACCACTGGAGCTATCATTCACGGTAAGGGCGATTTTCTTACTTATAACCAAGAAGAGCACCCAGTCTCGTTGCAGCTCGGTGGCTCGAATCCTATGGATTTAGCTCATTGTGCCAAGTTAGCTCAAGAGCGTGGTTATGATGAGATTAATTTAAACGTCGGCTGCCCTTCTGATCGGGTACAAAATGGTAAGTTTGGTGCTTGTTTAATGGCTGAGCCGCAATTGGTTGCCGATTGCGTTGCTGCGATGCGTGAGGTGGTGGATATTCCAGTAACCGTCAAAACCCGTATTGGGATTGATGAACAAGACTCTTATGAGTTCTTAACTCGCTTTGTGCAGTTAGTCTCCGAACAAGGTGGATGTGAGCAATTCACTATTCATGCGCGTAAGGCTTGGTTAAGTGGCTTAAGCCCGAAAGAAAACCGTGAAATACCGCCTCTCGATTATCCACGTGCTTATCAGCTTAAGCGGGACTTTCCTCACTTAACTATTGCGATTAATGGTGGAGTCAAATCGTTAACCGAAGTGTTAGATCATTTACAACATCTTGATGGGGTAATGGTTGGACGTGAAGCTTATCAAAATCCTTATTTACTCGCGGAAGCGGATCAACAGATTTTTGGTCTTGATAAGCCTATTAAAAAACGCTCTCAAGTGGTTCAAGAGATGTACCCTTATATTGAACAGCAACTCACTCAAGGTGCTTATCTTGGGCATATTACTCGACATATGTTAGGGCTTTTCCAGAGTATGCCAGGAGCGCGCCAGTGGCGACGTTATATTAGTGAAAATGCCCATAAGCCGGGATCGGGTGTTGAGGTTGTTGAAACCGCGTTGGCGAAAATTCCTTATCAAGAATTAAATGTGTAATCGGTTGGCGTAGTTGACGAACGCATAAATGCCATCGTCGCCATTCAATGCAAGCAATCAGGAGAAGAGATCATCATGAATCGAATCAAAACCATCTTGTGTGGCGTAGCAGTGTGCGTTTCAAGTTCGGCGTTAGCGGAAGAGGCAGCGTATGGTGTGAAAGTGGGCGCTGAAATGTGGTGGGGGAAAACGAAGATTGATAACGTTCGCTATGAGACGGCGCAAGTACCTGTGATCTCTTTAGCTTTCGAGCATTCACTCGATTATTGGCCGAACATGAGTTTTCGTTATAGCCATGTTGATGCACAGACGGTGGCGTTTGATAAGTACGATTACACCTTGTATTACCGGTTGCTTGATAGGCAAGCGTTGCGTTTTAATGCAGGGGTGATGCTCAGTCAATATCGCTCCACGGACTACCGAGCGCCAGATAATCAGCACTATGCCTTTAATGATTTGACCTTCAATTGGTTTGGATATGCAGAGTTAAGTATCCCGAATTCAAATTTTGATATCATTGGTCAGATTGATTTTGGTGAGAGTAAAGGCATTAAAAGTGCGGATATGACGGCTGGTATTCAGTATGTCATTGATAACCCAACTTACCCATTGATATTAAAAGCGGGCTATCGTGTGATTGATTTGGAGTTTACTAATTTAGCAACCCAGTCACCACAAACTAGCGAATCATTGGTCTTTGTCGATGGCTGGTTTATTGGTGCTGAAATGCATTTTTGATGGTTGACCACTTCGTGATGGATTAGCTGAAAATTTGCGCTGCTTACTCGCAATTTGCTCGAAATAAACCATGCTTAATCTAATGGATGAGCGATGGAAGCGAGATTAGCCATGACAATCACGGAACTAAGAAATCTGTATCGGGAGCAAATGCTGATTGAAGCCATTATTGAACCCTCATCGGCGGAAGGAACATGGATTGTTGAATTTCGTCACCAACGAGGTGGTTTTGTGCCGCTCACCGATGCTAGCGGTGAAGAGTGCCATTATACCGATTTAGACAGTGCCTCAAAATCTGCTATGGCGGTTGGTTTTAAGCAAGTCAGAATAGAAAGTCGCTTTGATTGAAGGGTGACTTTCTTACTTCCAAAAAGTTATAAAACATTCTCTTCTATTCTTTCTTGTTATTAAAGAGAGTGGTTAATCTATCGTCACGCAATGAATAAGGACGTCGTGACAATGTCTTCAGGAAATACCTTACCACAAGAATTGGCATCGTTAGCCAGCCCAATCAACGACTCTCAGCTTTTACAACTCCAGCAAACTGCAACGGAACTATCGCCGCATCAATTGGCTTGGTTGAGTGGTTATTTCTGGGGGTTAAGTCAAGCGCCGGCTAATCGTGTTGGTGCTGCGGTGTCTCAAGCTTTATCAGTAACTTCAACGCCACAGGGTCAATTAACCATTATTTTTGCTTCGCAAACCGGTAATGCCAAAGGGGTTGCGCAGCAGCTTCAACGCGAAGCACAAGCGTTAGGTATTAAGGTGCAGTTATTTGATGCTAGTGATTACAAAGGCAAAGATCTGGCGAAAGAAACGCATGTGATCATCGTTGCTTCAACCAATGGTGAAGGTGAAGCGCCTGATAACGCCCTTGTCTTGCATGAGTTTTTGCAATCTAAAAAAGCGCCTAAATTACCGCACTTAAAATATGGCGTGATTGGCTTAGGAGACTCGAGCTACGAGTTTTTCTGTCAAACGGGTAAAGACTTTGATTTGTTTTTGGAAAAATTAGGTGCGCAGCGTTTTATTGATCGCATTGATTGTGATGTCGATTACGCGCAACCAGTCGCTGAATGGCAGGCGAAAGCGTTGCAAGAGGTACAACAAGCTCTATCTTCTGAGCAAGGGCAGGTTGTACAGCTTCCGCTTAGTCAAATTGATGCCAAGCAAGCGAGCTATTCAAAACAGAATCCTTATCTAGCCACGTTATTAACTAGCCAAAAAATTACCGGTCGCGATTCCGGAAAAGACGTGCGACATATCGAGATTGATTTAACCGATTCAGGGTTAACTTATCGGCCAGGTGATGCGCTTGGTGTCTGGTATGAGAACAACCCTCAATTAGTGCAACAGATCTTAACGCTGGTGGGTTTAACTGGTGATGAGCAGGTTGCAGTCGACGGCTCGCCATGCACTGTCTATGATGCGTTAGTTAACCATTATGAGATCACCGCATCTAACCCTCAGTTTATTAGTCAATATGCCGAATTGTCAGCCAGTAAAAAGTTGCAAAAACTGGTCGAAAATAAAGACAAGCTTCGTGAGTATTCAGCGCAGACGCAAATTATTGATGTATTAAAAGAGAAAAAATGTGCCTTGTCGGCTGATCAGTTGATCGGTTTACTGCGCCGATTAACCCCTCGATTATATTCAATCGCTTCTAGCCAACGAGAAGTTGATGAAGAAGTACATCTTACTGTTGCCGTGGTTGAATATCCGGTTAACGACGAGCGGCGTCAAGGTGGTGCATCGAGCTTTATTGCTCATCAATTGGCTGAAGGCGAGCAGGTAAAAATCTTTGTAGAAGCCAATAACCATTTCAAACTCCCAGAAGATGATAATACGCCAATTATTATGATTGGCCCCGGAACCGGGATTGCGCCTTTCCGCAGTTTTATTCAAGAGCGAGATAATCGGGCTGCGCCGGGGAAAAACTGGTTATTTTTTGGCGATCGCACCTTTACCCAAGATTTTCTCTATCAGCTTGAGTGGCAGAAATATTTGAAGTCTGGCCTATTAACCCGTTTGGATGTGGCATTCAGCCGAGATCAGCATGAAAAAGTTTATGTGCAGCATCGTTTGTTAGAACAAGCTGAGCAAGTTTGGCAATGGATTGAACAAGGAGCTTACCTTTATGTGTGTGGCGACGCTCAGTATATGGCGAAAGATGTTCATCAAGCTCTGATTACGATTGCCATCCAGCAAGGTGGTTTGGACAAAGATCAAGCAGAACAATTTATTAATGATTTACGTAAAGCGAAGCGTTACCAAAGGGATGTTTACTAATGAGCACTAAACCACAATCGCCACAGCAAGAAGTATTAGGCCAAGTATTGGGGCCATTCTCGGATAACGAGCGTTTAAAGCGAGAAAGTAATTTTTTACGGGGTACGATCGAGCAGGATCTGCAAGATCGTATTACCGGTGGATTTAGCGCGGATAATTTTCAGTTGATCCGTTTTCACGGTATGTATCAGCAAGATGATCGCGATATTCGTAACGAACGAACCAAGCAAAAATTAGAGCCTCTACATAATGTGATGTTACGAGCTCGTATGCCGGGAGGGATTATTACTCCTCAGCAGTGGTTGGCGATAGATAAGTTTGCTAGTGAGCATTCTCTTTATGGCAGCATTCGTTTAACTACGCGGCAGACGTTTCAGTTTCATGGCGTGTTAAAGCCTAATATTAAGTTGATGCACCAAACGCTGAATAGCATTGGTATTGATTCGATTGCTACGGCTGGTGATGTGAACCGCAATGTGTTGTGTACTTCAAACCCTGTTGAATCTGAATTGCACCAAGAAGCTTATCAGTGGGCGAAAAAAATCAGTGAACATCTATTACCGAAAACTCGCGCTTACGCCGAAATTTGGTTGGACGGTGAAAAAGTAGAAACGACAGAAGATGATGAGCCTATTTTAGGTCAGCACTATCTACCACGTAAGTTTAAAACGACAGTGGTGATCCCGCCGCAAAATGATGTCGACGTTCATGCCAACGATCTGAATTTCGTCGCGATTGCTGAGCATGGCAAATTAGTTGGTTTCAATGTGCTGGTGGGCGGCGGTTTGGCGATGACGCATGGCGATACGTCAACCTATCCGCGCCGCGCGGATGATTTTGGCTTTATTCCTTTAGAGAAAACCTTAGATGTTGCAGCAGCAGTGGTCACAACTCAGCGTGACTGGGGTAACCGCTCTAATCGTAAAAACGCCAAAACCAAATACACTTTAGATAGAGTGGGTGTTGAGGTCTTTAAAGCTGAAGTTGAAAAACGTGCAGGTATTCAATTTGCGCCAAGTCGTCCCTATCAATTTACCGAACGTGGCGATCGCATCGGTTGGATAGAAGGTATTGACGGTAAGCATCACCTAACGCTGTTTATTGAAAATGGCCGTTTATTGGACTTCCCAGGTAAACCATTGAAAACCGGTGTCGCTGAAATCGCTAAGATCCATCAGGGTGATTTTCGCATGACAGCCAATCAAAATCTGATTGTCGCTGGCGTGGCATCGGAAGATAAAGCAGAGATTGAACAGATCGCTCGGCTACATGGTTTAATCAATGATCAGGTCAGCGAGCAGCGTAAGAATTCGATGGCCTGCGTGTCGTTCCCTACCTGTCCTTTAGCAATGGCGGAAGCTGAGCGTTTTCTGCCTCAGTTTGTCACGGATGTTGAGAACCTTCTGAACAAACATGGCTTACCAAAAGAAGACAATATTATCTTGCGTGTTACAGGGTGTCCTAATGGATGTGGGCGGGCGATGCTTGCCGAAGTCGGCTTAGTTGGCAAAGCGCCGGGGCGTTACAATCTTCATTTAGGGGGCAATCGAGCGGGAACGCGCATCCCTAAAATGTATAAAGAGAACATCACTGACCAACAGATTTTACAAGAGCTTGATGTATTGATTGATCGCTGGGCACATGAGCGAAATGCTGATGAAGGATTTGGTGATTTCACCATTCGTGTTGGGATAATAGAAGAGGTGGTTATCTCTAAGAGGGATTTTTATGCCTAAGCGTCCTATTTTAACCCTCGAGCTTGAACATCTATTAACATTGAGTAAGGTCGAGCAAACGCTCTACCTTGCCGAGTTAAATGGCTATCTTGAGACACTGACCGCTCAGCAGCGCGTTGCATGGGCTTTAGAGAATCTATCGGGTACTCATGTTTTATCATCGAGTTTTGGTATTCAGGCTGCTCTGATGTTGCACTTGGTATCGGATATTAAGCCTGGCATTCCAGTTATTTTGACCGATACCGGCTATTTGTTCCCAGAAACCTATCAATTCATAGACCAATTAATCGAAAGCCTAAACCTGAATTTGCATGTTACTCGTGCCGAGATCACTCCGGCTTGGCAAGAAGCTAAGTATGGCAAACTTTGGGAGCAGGGGATTGATGGCATCAGCCGTTATAACCAAATAAATAAAGTTGAGCCTATGCGTCGTGCTTTAAGCAACTTATCGGTCGGTACTTGGTTTTCTGGTTTACGTCGCGAGCAGTCTCAATCGAGAGCCAACTTGCCGATTCTGTCGATTCAAAATAATGTTTTTAAATTTTTACCAGTGATCGACTGGAGTAATAAAGATGTGCATTATTATTTAAAAGAAAATAACCTTCCTTACCATCCATTATGGGAGCAAGGCTATCTTTCGGTTGGTGACTGGCATACCACTCGCCAATGGAAACCAGGAATGAGTGAAGAAGAAACTCGATTTTTCGGTTTGAAAAGAGAGTGTGGCCTTCATGAAGAGGCAAAAGAAGTGAATGGTTCAGGCATATAATTAGGTTAATGTGCATAACTCTGTGGGTAACGTGTTTGTTTCGTCTTGATAAAGTGGGATAAATAAGGCTTTGGCTAAAAAAGTCCCCGTTAAGCATTATTTTGACTATTTTCGTTAAATAAAGCTTGCCAAGATTAAACGGATCTCTATAATGCGACCTCACTGACACGGCAGACGCCGCAAGGCTTCAGGCAGTGTTAGTTGAGGGAAAGCTTCTAAAAAAGAAAATTTGAAAAAGTGTTTGACTCTTCAAATTAACTCGTTAGAATTCACCTCCGCTTCGAAGCTCAACGAGAGATTCGCAAGCCAGCTCTTTAACAATTTAAACCAATCAATCTGTGTGGGCACTCGTTGATGATAATCAAAATGCTTAGCAATAAGCACTTCGGTTTCAATGAACTGAGTGACCAAATTGATAGG